>DATHTS010000339.1:0-3737 GCA_035462935.1 Pyrinomonadaceae bacterium | reverse complement strand
ATTGGAATCGGTTTTCAAGCCGAAAAACAAACAGCCAAACACCAAAATGTAAAAGATAATTCTATTTCGCATCGGTTTTGTCTCCCTTTATGACGGTTGATTTGATTTCCGAAGCAGGCTTAAAACCTTTTAAATTTGCCTGAGTCAAATAACCATCGTCAGCGACCGTATTATTCAAGCTAAAGTTTTCCGAATGTTTTTTTGGACTGCGGTTTTTCACTTTAATTTCTTTATTTTTTTGACCGTCAACATAAACCACGCGCGTTACAACTCTTTCCCTGATAATTGGAGATTCTTCGGCTTTAATTTCCGGCTCTTCTTTTAATTCGATGGGTAAGGCGATTTTGGAAGGAGGCGATGACAATTCTCTTGAATCAACGGTTAAATTTACATCCGTTGCGGTAATTCTGCCGACCTGAAACGCTAATCCTAAACCGAAGGCAAATACAATCGCTGCTAAAGCAAACGCGGGTTTAGAGACAGCAAATCCGCCGAGGATTTTGTTCCGCCAAACCAACGGCAGATTTGCTTTATTTTTCAAATGCCTGCGATTAAACGCCTCAAAAACCCGCGCGTCCATCTGCGCGGACGGGGAAACTACCGGGAGAGAATGTTTCAGCAAACCTCTCACCTTTTGTATTCCCGTTAAAATCCTTTCGCAGGATCGGCACTCGTTGATGTGCGACTCGACTTCTTTTTTAAATAAAAATCCGAGTTCGTCGTCAACAAACTGCTCAATCCATTTTTCAACCTCAATACACTGCATGACAGTTTTTCCTTTCATAACTGATATATGGAGCGAGGCTGCAAGCCAAATTGCGCCTCGCCCGGTATAAACGAATCTTTACGGTGCCGGTATTGGCTTCGACAATTTTCGCAATTTCTTCATAAGAAAGCTCTTGAATCTCTCTTAAAATAAGCACTTCCCGCTGCAAAGGCGGGAGCATTGCGATACATTCTTCAATTTTCAAAGCGATCTCATTATCGAGCAAAATCTTCAACGGGTCTTGCGCGCACTCGTCAACGGGTTCGATAAAATCATCCATCGCATCCACGCTTATTTCCAATCTATTCTGGTGTTTTCGCAGGTGATGCATTATTTTATGCCGCGCCACGCCGCACAAAAACGCCAGAAGCGAGCCTCGTTCGATGAGATATTTTTCGGGATGCTCGATAAAAAACACGAATGTTTCCTGCGTAATATCCTCGGCAGCCGCGCTTTTCTCCAGCATACGATTTACAAAACCAAAGACCGGATTACGAAGCAGAAGATAAACCTCATTGAACGCGCACGGATCGCCTTCGATTGCTTTTTCTATTAGCTTTGGATCAATAAAATGACTCAAAATATTGATTTTCCTTTAGGCGGTTTATCTTCCTACAATATTTATTTCCCTGAAATCGGGAAAAGTTACAATTTTTTTTGTTAATTGAAAAATAAATTCCGCCGACTGCTTTTTTAACCTGACACAACCCACAAAAAAAGGCTGGTTTTGAGCCAGCCTTTAATTTTTTCAATTTTGGAGATGCCGTTTATTGCAGGCTTTCACTTTCAAGATTCAGCTTGTCAAACGGGATAACCTGAATCGGCGTTTTATCGAAACGCTTTTTCAAATCATCTCTAAATAACGAGTAATCGCCGACGATAATAATATCGCCGCCTTTCAGATTCCTCGAAGCAAAATCCCTGATTTGCTTATCCGAAATGCCGCGCACATTTTCCATATAACTACTGAGAAAATCGCTCTTAATGTCATACAGATAAAGTTCCGACAGCAAACCGGCTAAACCGGAAGTCGTCTCCAGATTGCGCGAGAAATTGCCGGTTAAAACAGCCTTTCGCGGTTTGAGTTCTTCTTCAGAAACTGCGGCGTCGGTCAATTTTTCAATTTCTTCAATAATCAATTCGGCGACTTCGGCGGCAGATTGGTTTTTGGTCTGCGTGGTGGCGATAAAATTCGTATCTGTTCCGCGGTAGCCGAAACCGCTCCTCGCGCCGTAGCTTAAACCGCGCTTGATTCGGATTTCCTGATTGAGCCGCGCCGAATAACCCCCGCCAAGAACCGAGTTTAAAACCGAGGAAGGAAAGAAATTTTCTTTTCCGTTCACTCTGCCAAAGCCCTGCTTCTTGGCATAGCTGACCGCCGCCTGCCCCGAACTCGGCAAATCAACCACTAAGATTTTTTCAACAACCGAATCTTTTCCCGCAGTTGTCTTTACGGTTTTCGGGGAATTATTGTTTCTCGAACTTGCCGCTTTCCAGTTTCCGAAATATTTTTGCGCCATCGAAAACGACTGTTCGGCTGTAATATCGCCCGTAAAAATCAAAACGGATTCGGAAGGAACAAAGTTCGTTTTATGGAAATCAACAATGCTTTTTTGATTCAAAGCCTCGATTGTTTCGGGCGTTCCGGTCGGATTATGCTCGCCGAAGCTATAGCGGCTGGCAACATAGTTTGCCAGAGTTCCCGGCTGTCTCAGATTTACCTTTAATTCGTCGAGCGTCTGCTGTTTGTAAAGATCAATTTCGCTCTGCGCAAATGTCGGATTCAAAATGACATCCGCCATAATCGCCATCGCCCGGTCGAGTTTGTCCGACATCACGTTAATCCTTAAGTTTGAAGCGTTCCAATCCGCAAAAGAATTCAGATCCGCGCCTAAAAACTCGATTTCCTGCGCGATTTCGGTGGCACTGCGCGTTTTTGTTCCCTTCGTCAAAAGCGAAGCCGTCATATTTGCCAACCCAGCGCTTTTCGCGTCCTCCGCGTTCGCGCCGCTTTTTACAAGCAGCGAAACCGTTACGAGCGGAACATTTTTTCTTTCGACAACCGCCACTTTTAACCCGTTCGGCAAGGTTCTTTCTTTAACCGCCGGAATCACAACCTTCGGCGGAGCGGAAGGCTCAGGCGGCATTTCTTGCGCTGAAATGGCTGCCGCGCTTTGAAAGATAATAACAAACATTAAACTTAAAAAAATTTGAATTCTGAAATTTGAAATCTGAAATCTATACATTATTTCGCCTCCTCTTTCGCTTCCTCATTTTTGTAATAAATCACGACGCGATTGTTATCCCTGAAATACTTTTTCATAACTCTCTGCACGTCGGCGGCTGTAACAGCCTGTAATTTTTGAATGTCGGTATTTACCGTGTTGGCATTGTCTTGAAAAATGACGGCTCTACCGATAGCATTGGCTTTTCCGACGTTAGTTTCACGCTCTCGCAGGATGTTTGTAATCATCTTGTTTTTCGCTTTTTCAAGTTCTCTGGCTGAAACCGGCGAATTTTGCATTTTCGTGATTTCAGCAAGCAAGGATTTTTCGATGTCTTCCAAATTTTTGCCTTCCGAAGCAATTGCATATAAAATGAGCAAGCCTTTATCCTGACGAATATCTGCGTAAAAGTTGGCGTCGGAAGCAATTTGCTGGCTGCGAATGAGGCTTTCATAAAGACGTGAAGATTCACCGCTTGAAAGAATCGTCTGCGCGACTTCCAGAGCCGGAACGTCCGGGCTTTTCGCAGGCGGCGCGTGATAGGTGATCGCCAAAGCCGGAAGCGGAACATTCGGCGCGGTTTTCACAAAACGCATTTCCTTCGCGCGTTCAGGTTCGACAATATTCACCCGTCTAATCGGCGTTTTCGGTCTCTCGATATTTCCAAAATATTTATCAACCCAAGCATCCAATTGTTTCTGGTCAAAATCCCCGACAACGATTAAAGCCGCATTATCAGGACGATA
>DATHTS010000338.1:0-2116 GCA_035462935.1 Pyrinomonadaceae bacterium | reverse complement strand
CTGTTTTTAATCTTTCTTTTGAAAGATTCAATTTGATATTAATCGGTTTGGTCGGATTGACGATTTTTCTCAGCAGCGCGCTTCAACTTCAATTGCCGCGCACCAAGATTCATTTATCGGTTGCCGAAGCCGCGATTTTCTTTTCCATTTTGATTTACGGCGTGGAAATCGCCGTTATTTTGGCGGCAATCGAATCTTCCTACGCTTCTTTTGCGATTCGGCGGCGCGGGCTGAAAATAAAGACGCAGACAATGTTTATCAATGTCGCTTTTGCCGTGATTGCGACGTTTATTGCCGGTTGGACGGCGACTCACATTTTTCCTTCGGTTTTACAGGGAAATAATTTTGACAATATTCCGATTTTGGTTGGGGCTTTGGGCGTAATTGCCGCTTCGCAGTTTTTTGTGAACTCGGTTTTGCTGGCGATTTACGATTCGCTGCGCAGCGAGAAAACTTTCTGGCAGGTTTGGAATGAAAACTGTTTCAACGCCTTGATAATGTATGCGGTCGAGGCAGCCGTGGCAGGCTTGATGGTCAAGGCGTTCGCGCAAATCAATCTGATTCTGTTTCTGGTTACGGGTATGATTGCGGCGGTCGCTTACATTACATATCGCCGGTATGTTGACGACGTTCGCCAAACCGCCGCCAAAGCCGAGCAAGCCGAGCGCGAGCGCGCCGAGCAAGCCGAAAATCATATCGAAGAACTCCGGCATTACATCGCCGAACTGGAAAAAACCGGCAAAGCTCTGCGCGAAAGCAAGGAGAATTTCCGCCGCGCCGCTTTTCACGACGCGCTGACGGATTTGCCGAACCGCAACAAATTTGTCGAGCGGCTCAAATTTTTACTGGAAAAACAAAAGCACCAGCCGGATGTAAATTTTGCCGTTTTGTTTCTCGACCTCAACCGCTTCAAAACCATCAACGAGAGTCTCGGACACGCAACCGGCAACCGTCTGATTCTGCACGTCGCCAAACGTCTGGCAAATACGGTGCGCGAAGGCGACCTCGCGGCGCGTTTCAGCGGCGACGAATTCGCCATTATTTTGAATGATATTTCCGGTATCGAAGACGCAATCGAGTTTGCCGAAATGGTCAGCCAAAAGATTGCCAAGCCTTATACATTGAACGGCAGGCAGGTTTTCACGAGCGTCAGCATCGGTATCGCCGTCGGCAATTCGCGCTACAATGAAGCCGAGGATATTTTGCGCGATGCCGATATTGCGATGTATCACGCCAAAGAATCTGAGAAACACTATGCAGTTTTCGACCAGAATATGCATACCCGCGCCGTTACGTTAATGCAGCTCGAAACCGATTTGCGTTACGCACTCGAGCGCAACGAAATGATTACTTTTTACCAGCCGATTATTGATTTGCAAACGATTGAACTGATCGGTTTTGAAGCCTTGATGCGCTGGCAGCATCCGCAGCGCGGGCTCGTTCCGCCGTTTGAATTTATTCCGGTCAGCGAAACGACCGGTTTAATAGTCCCTCTGACGCTCTGGATTTTGCGCGACGCCTGCGAGCAGATCGTCAAATGGCAGCAGCGTTCGCCTTCAAATAAAAATTTAATAGTCAGCGTCAATCTTTCCGGCAAGCATTTCGCGCAGCCGAATCTGGTCGAGCAGATACAAAAAATACTTCGTGAAACAGGTCTGAAACCGGAACATCTGAAATTGGAAATCACGGAAAGCGCGGTGATGGAAAATGCGGAAACGGCGATAAATATGCTCAAGCAATTGCGCGACCTCGGCATACAGCTTTCGATTGACGATTTCGGCACTGGATATTCGTCATTGAGCTATCTGCACCGTTTCCCGATTACGACCCTGAAAGTTGACCGCTCATTCGTCAGCACGATGGAAGAGGGGAGCGAAAACGGCGAGATTGTCCGCACGATTATCGCGCTCGCCAAAGCTCTGAAATTAAGCGTTATCGCCGAAGGCATCGAATCAATTCACCAGCTTCATCAACTCCGCGTTCTCGGCTGCGAATACGGGCAAGGCTATCTTTTTTCGCGCCCCGTTCCGGTGTCGGACATCGAAAAAATTCTGTCCGACAAATTGCGTTGGAGCAACATCATTCCAAGCAGCCAACTGGACGGAATTATAACGCC
>DATHTS010000337.1:0-5095 GCA_035462935.1 Pyrinomonadaceae bacterium | reverse complement strand
GGCTTTTCTGCTTCACGGCGTTACGGGAAGCGGCAAGACGGAAATTTACATCCGGGCGATGAAGGAAGTTTTGAAGCAGGAAAAAACGGCTCTGATGCTCGTGCCGGAAATTGCGCTGACGCCGGTTTTTTCGAGAAGATTGCGGGCGGTTTTCGGCGATGAAGTGGCGATTCTTCACTCTTCCCTTTCGACCGGCGAGCGTTTTGACGAATGGCGGCGAATAAGAAACGGTCAGGCGCGAATCGTCATCGGCACGCGCTCGGCGGTTTTCGCGCCGCTTCAGAATATCGGTTTGATAATCGTTGACGAGGAACACGATTCGTCTTATCGCCAGCACGAAATGCCTTTTTATCACGGGCGCGATGTCGCGGTCGTCCGCGCCGCTTTTGCAAACGCGGTAATCGTTCTCGGCTCGGCGACGCCCGCGCTCGAATCGTTTCACAATTCGCACATCGGAAAATACCAATATCTGCAACTGCCGAACCGCATCGGCAATCGCCCGCTGGCACAAGCGGAAATTGTTGATATGCGAAACGTTTTTCGCGGAGTCGGGAAAGATTCGATTTTTTCAAACGAGCTGCTCGAAGCCATCGAAGAAACGCATTCGAGAGGCGAGCAGTCAATTATTCTTCTCAATCGGCGCGGCTTTTCGCAATTCGTTTTGTGTCGTAGCTGCGGCGAAACGATTCGCTGCCGCAACTGCGACATCACGCTGACTTTTCACAAACGCGAATCGAAATTAATCTGTCATTACTGCAATCACCGCGAGCGCGTGCCGCACAAATGCCCGTTTTGCGAGAGCAAGTATTTGTATTTTATGGGCGAGGGAACGGAGCAGATCGAGAATATTTTGCAGCGTAAGTTTTCCGGTTTGAGCATTGCGCGGATTGACCGCGACACAACTTCGCGGCGGAAGGAATTTGAAAAAATCTTGATGCAGTTTAGCGAGGGGAAAATTGATATGCTCGTCGGGACGCAGATGCTCGCCAAAGGACACGATTTTCCGAATGTAACGCTGGTCGGCGTAATTTCGGTTGATGCCGGTCTCGGAATGCCGGATTTTCGTTCCGCCGAGCGAACTTTCCAGCTTTTAACGCAGGTTGCAGGTCGCGCCGGTCGCGGGCGATTGGCTGGGCGCGTCGTCATTCAAACCTATTATCCCGAACATTACGCCCTGAAACATTCCCGCGCACAGGATTACGAAGGATTTTACGCGGAAGAAATTACTTTTCGGAAAAATTTAAATTATCCGCCGTTTGTCGCGCTCGCCTCGATTTTGATAAAACACGCGAATTACAACTACGCTTTCGACAACGCGCAAATCCTCTGCGAATGTCTGAAAAAAGTCAATTCCGAAAACGCCTGCCGTATCTTAGGACCCGCGCCCGCGCCTTTAGCCAGACTAAAAGGCGAGCATCGCCTGCAAATTCTGGTGAAGGCGAAAAATCGTGCAAAATTGCGCGAAACCTTAGATTTCGCGCTCTCGGAAGCCGAAGTTAAATTTTGTGATTTGCGAATTGTTTACGTCGAGATTGATCCGGTGAATTTGCTTTAAGAAATTGAGACGCGAAGAAAAAGAAACAACGGATTAAACGGATTAGCACAGATTTTTTTTCTTGCTTTAATCTGCGAAAATCTGCGTCAATCCGTTGTTTCTTTTGTCTTAAGCAAAATTTATCTGTGAATAAATTTCCGCCACCGAAACCCGGCAGTTAATCGAATCGAGCGAGATATTATCGTCGCGCCGGTTGTAAATTTTATAAACCCATTGGTTTGCGGTTTGTTTTGAATAATGCTCGACGCGCATTTCATCCTCTTTAATCAGGAGGCACTCGCGCACGGTTTCCATCGCCAGATAGCTGTCTAATTTCACCGTTTTGTCGTGGCAAAGCGTCGCTTTTGACGCAACTTCGACGACAACCGTCGGATTTACCAGAATGTCGGATTCGGTGCCTTCAAAAATCGGCTCGTCTTTTACGACTACGACATCGGGATAACAAAAGCTTTTATCCGTCATCTTTACCAGCATATCGTTGACATAAATTTCGCATTTATGCCCGCGCAGACGGCTGCCGATGGCAATCGTCGTGTTGCTGCCGATCAAATTATGCCCGCGGCTCGAACCCGCCGTGTCCATAATTTTGCCGTTAAAAAACTCGCGCTTGTTTGAACCGCGATGCTTGAATTTTAGATAATCTTCTACAGTGTAAATTTTGTCGGTTTGGGTTAAAATTTTCTCGCTCATTATTATTACCTCAAAGAATGTTTAGGATTTGTGGAGAGAGAGTCGGAAACATTTGTAAATCAAGAGTAGAAGATTCGCGCGGCTTTATGCAAGCCTTAATTGACTTTAAAGACGAATTTATTCCGCGAAAAGTTGTTTGGCTGCTTGATAACTTTGCCAAAATAAAGACTTAGCCGCAAATAACAATTTTTACTTTGATTTAAGAATTTTTTTGCTCCAAATTTTTATATTTTTTAGAAAAAATTTTCAGGTATTTTTTTGTATGAAATTATCAGTTTTAGCCGAAAAAACACATTCAACCATCGAACAAGGCTCCCCCGATTTGGAAATCACGGGCGCGGCGGGCTTGGATATTGCCCAAAACGGAGAAATCACATTTCTCGCCAACCCGAAATACACGCCGCAGATAAAAGAAACACAGGCGAGCGCGATTTTTTTGAACGAAAAAGAGCGAATCGAGCGCGGGGACATCGCCGTTTTAAGAACAAAAGACCCGTATCTGGCTTACACGCGGGCTTTGCGCCTTTTTTATCCCGAACCGAAATTCGCGCCGTTCGTTCATCCGAATTCATTTATTGACGAAACGGCAAAAGTCTCGAAGGAAGTTTCGATTGAAGCTTTCGTTTCCATCGGCGCGAACTGCATTGTTGAAGAAAATGTCAAAATATATCCGAACGTTACGATTTACGACAATGTAAAAATCGGCAAAAACACGGTGATTCATTCGGGCGTTTCGATCCGTGAAAACTGCGAAATTGGCGCCGGCTGCATTGTTCACAATAACGTAACTATCGGCTCCGACGGCTTCGGCTACGCGAAAGACGAGGAGCGGCGCTGGCTGAAAATCCCGCAGGTCGGGCGCGTCGTGATTGAAGATGACGTGGAAATCGGCGCAAACACTGCGATTGACTGCGCTTCGGTTGGCGAAACGCGGATAAAACGCGGCGCGAAAATTGATAATCTCGTCCAAATCGGTCATTCCTGCACGGTTGAAGAAGATTCTCTGATTTGCGCTCAGACAGGCTTGGCTGGAAGCTCCGTTATCGGCAAGCGCGTAATTTTAGCCGGTCAAGTCGGAATTGCCGGGCATCTGCGAGTCGGCGATGATGTCGTAATGACGGCGAAATCCGCGACGAGTCACGACGTTCCCGACGGCAAAGTTCTTTCGGGCGTTCCGGCGTTTGAAAACCGAGAATGGCTGCGCTCGACGGCGGCGTTTAGGCGTTTGGGCGAGATGGCAAAAACGATTAGAGGTTTAGAAAAACGAATCGCTGAATTGGAAAAATAAAATAACTATCATTTAGAGGCAGTCAAAGACCGCCTCTAAATTGCCTAAGTCTATTTACTCCGAACTGCCGTTACTTCCATATATTCCGATTTAACGTGCGTTATACCGTTACGGGAAAGATTGTTTTCCGCCCATAATTTTTCCAAATCACGGCGCAAAGCCTCCTGACCGTTTTCATCCAGCGCGACAAAGGCTTTGTGCGTCGGACCGTAAAACAAACGCCAGAGTTCAATCGTTTCCCGCACATTATACGGAAACGTGAGTGAAATTAAGCGCGGCTCGAAATTAATTTCCGAAACTTTTTCGCCAAAGCGTCCGCGCACCGTAGTCTCATCGCCCCAAAGCAGAGGCGAAGGCATATTTTGCGGAGGCGCGACATACTTTCCGATTGTTTTGAACATCTGTCCGACAAAACCTGCCGGAGTCCAATTTGCCATCACAATCAAGCCGCCGGGACGACAAACCCGAATGAGTTCAGCCGAAACCCGTTCCGGGCGCGGAGCGAACATTGCGCCGAACATTGTCATTACGACATCAAAGCTCGCGTCCGCGTAAGGCAGGTTTTCAGCGTCGCCCTCGTCGAATTGAATTTCCAAATCCGCGCGGGCGGCATTTCTACGCGCTTGTTCGATTAAGTTAGGCGCAATGTCAATGCCCGTCACGACCGCGCCCGCGCGAGCCGCCGGAATTGATTGATTGCCCGTGCCGCACGCCACGTCTAAAACGCGCATTCCGGGTTTCAGATTTAACCGCTCGACAAATTCGGCAGCGCCGCTTTCAAAAGATTCCGCGATTTTGCCGAAGTCGCCCGAAATCCAGGTTTCCTTCAATTTTGTTTTTAATGTTTCCATTTCCGGTGTTATTTGTATTGTTGCTGTATTCATATTTTTTATTTCCTCTTTTTCCTCTAAAAAATTCCAACTATTTTTGTCTCTAACCCGCTCTTTGCGCTGCAAAGACAAAACGTGACAACCGCCGTTCGCTCGAAAGCCGATGCACAACTTCTAAAAACTTCTGCAAGCCCTCGAATGTTTTTTCGGTTTCGATTTTTATCAAATCATCTCGCCGCCGCGCCCGCGCATCGAGCCATCGTTTTGAAACTTTCGCCTCGTTTTCCGTTACGTCTTCGCAACAGAGCAATGCAAAACCGGCTTTTTCGAGCAGCTTTTCATTCTCGCCGACCGGAGCGAACAGAAAATAGCCGATGGAACTGCGAATAGCGATTTCCTCGTTGGAAAGCAGTCCCGTTATCACAATTGGATCGGTGAAAAGTATTCGCCCCTCAGGTTTCAAGACGCGGTGCCATTCGGCAAAAACCCGCGACCGATCCGGCAAATGATTAATCGCGTCAATGCAGACAATTGAATCAAATGTTTCATCTTCAAATGGAAGCGGCTGGCTCGCATTTGCCAATTGAAAGCGAACTTGCGAATCGAGATTTTGCTCCCGCGCCATTTTGTTCGCCGCAGCAACGGCGTTCTCGTTATTGTCTATCCCTAAAATCCGACAGCCCGTCATGCGAGTCATAAACAGAGCCGGACCGCCCGAACCGCAGGCGACTT
>DATHTS010000336.1:0-1699 GCA_035462935.1 Pyrinomonadaceae bacterium | reverse complement strand
CGCTTCAATCGAGCTTCGCAAAGTTTATCAGCAGGAACTCGTCGGCGTTACCGAAATTCGCCCGACGCCGCAGGTTAGAGCGCGAATTGAAGCGTCATACGGACTTTTAAACGACAGCTTTGAGCAAACGCTCGCCGGTTTCGCACAGTTGATAAATCCTCATATAAAAACACACGAGCTTTTCCCCATTTATAAAATAAAATTTGAACAATCGCTGGTTTTACGAAAAGATTTATGGACGATGATGAAAGCCGTCCAGAGCGCCGAGCAAAATCCCGACGCTTACCCGATGGATGATTTACGCCGGCGCCTGACGAGCTTTACCGGGACGACGATGCGCTATTTGCTGTATAAAGATTGGGAAACGTTTGAAAGATTCGTCGAGGAAGTCGTCAGAACGCAGAATAAAAAAGACCTCGTGCCGATCCTCCATCGCTTCGGAGCTTACCTGGAAACGCTTTTCGGTCAAATCAATATGCGGGCGGTTTTGGCGAATCACCCGTTTGAATATACGAAAGAATAGAGCCGGTAGGCAGTAGGCAGCGGCAGTCGGCAGTCAAATCTCAAAGTGCCTACTGCCGCTGCCTACTGCTCACTTTAATTACTGTGAGCGCAATGTTCCCAGAGGCTTTCTAAAAAGCACGTCAAAGCTGGCGAGAACGCCGACCGTCATTACTAAAATCATTGTAATTAACACGCCCAGAATCGTTAAAACTAAATCGAATTCCCAATCAATATTCAAAAGATAACGCGCGACGGCAAACGACAAAAGCGTGGCGAAAAACGCGCCGATGATTCCCGCCAGAATTCCTAAAATTCCGTATTCAGCCAGTAAAATCGCGGCTAAAGTCGGGCGTTTCGCGCCGAGCGTTTTCAAGATAGCGTTTTCGTAAATTCTCTGCGATTTCGTGAGGGCAATCGAGCCGATAAGAATCAGCATCCCGCTTAAAATCACAAAGCTTCCGACGAAGGAAATCGCCAGAACGAAGTTATCAACCAATCTTTTCACAACGGCGATAATGTCCGCTACGTCAATAATCTGCACATTCGGGAATTTATCCAGAGTCGCTCGCTGAAGACGCGCTCGCTGCGTTTCGGGAATTCGTTTGAGAATTGTGGCGGCAAATGTTTGCGGCGCTTTTTCGAGCGTTCCGGGACGGAAAACGAAAACGAAAGCCGTGCGCGTATTGCGAACGTCAATCTTGCGGATGTTGGCGACTTCCGCCGGAATTTTTCTGCCGGAAATGTCGAAAGTTATCGTGTCGCCGACCGAGACATTGAGCCTTTCGCTCATATTATCCAAAACGGAAACCTGCGTCGTTTCGGTATTTTCGCCGCTCCACCAGGCGCCTGAAATGACCGATTCGTTTTCATCCAGATCAGCGCGGTAGGTGACGGCGAATTCGCGCCCGATTTGACCTTGCTGCTGGCGGACTTCGCGGTCGGTATAATCAATTGGCTCGCCGTTGACGGCGGAGATTCTTGCTCGGACGGTCGGCACAGTTTCCGGTTTCTCGCCCGTTCGCTCCTCGATTAAATTTCTCAACTCGTCAATCTGGCTTTTCTGAATGTCAACGAAAAACAAGCTCGGCAGGCGTTCGTTGCGCGAAAAATCGAATTCCCTGACCAGATTCGACTGTAAAGACTGCACGGCGAGAACGACGAACGCGCCGAGACCAACGGCGAGTAAAATAATCCG
>DATHTS010000335.1:0-7805 GCA_035462935.1 Pyrinomonadaceae bacterium | reverse complement strand
TATATTTGGAGTTTGTTAAGGCTTTAAGCGGCGTCGTATACCAGGCGCGTTTGCCTTGTTCGAGCAGGCGGCGAATTTCTTCGCGGGCAATCCAGGTTTTTCCGCTGCCGGTCGGAGCGGTTACTAAAACGTCTTCGATTTCGATGGCTGAAAGAGCTTCGAGTTGAAATTCATCTGGCACGAAAGGTTTCGGTTCGGGCGTTCCGATGCCGGAAAGCAGGACTTCGACCGCTTCAAGATGCTCGCGGGTGAATTTCGGGGCGGAAGGAGAATCCGTGAAACTTTTACCTGCAAGTTCGCGTTTAGAAGTTCGTTCTTTTCGGCGGCGAACGTCGGAACGCGCTCTTTCGCGCCTGTTCCCTTTACCTTCGCGGCGGTTTTTTCGAGCCATAAACGGAATATTAATTGTTTGCAAAACAATTTGTCTAATGCTTTCAATTAAATGCCGTCGGTGATAAAATTACAAACTGTTCCGCAACGTTTTTCAATTGAGAAGCGTCTAACGAAGTCAATAAGCGGTATTATAGACATTTTTTATTATAAAGTTATGCAAGAACAAGAGGTTATCTTAAATCACGAAGCGGAAATAATAAGTCAGCCGCCGCCTCAGACGGTCAGACGGCGCGAACCCGAATTATTTGAAAATTACGAGCAGAAAGGCTGGAAATTTACGCCGCGCCTTTATAAAATTTTTGCGGCTTCGGCAATTTTTAATATCTTATTTTTAGTAACGGTCGCGCAGGCAGACCTTTTGCAGACCAAGGCTTGCAGCAGCCCGCTCGTCAGTAAAGTCTGCCAGGTTTTGGACACGGTTTATGTCAGCAGCATTCTTTTGGGAACGGACAGCGAGTTTGTCAGCAAGGATTATGAAAGAACCGAACTTGAAGATGCCGATATAACATATATTGACGTTTCCAACGTCACTCCGCCGCTCAATTACCCGGAAGGCTATTTCGCGCTTGCCAATCCCGAACAGTTCTCGATTGTCGAGCAAGCCGATATGAACGGTTTTACGTATCCGCCGCCGTATGGCGCGAATCCGATGCCGAATCCGACTCTTCCGGGCAATGATTTGATGAATACGCCGCAGATTCTGCCGACGCCGAATAATAATCCGATTGTCGGCGAAATACCTTCTTCGCCGCTCGGAAATAACCCGACGGTTAATATTCCGCGTCAGCGACAAAACAGACCTTCACGTATAAACCCGACGAGACCGAAAAATGGATCGCCCAGTGAATTGTCTAAACCGGATGCTAATGAAGTGGCGGAAAACAAAACGGAAGAGAATAAGCAGTCCGAAAGCAAACAGTCAGAGATCAAAAGCGAAACAGTTAAAGAAATTGAAATTAACAAAAAACCGTTTGAAGATTTGGGAGATTCAATAAATGACAAATTGACGAAAAATGAACTTGATTTGAATAACCAATTTCGTGTCGTTCTTAACGGTAGGCTAACCGCAGACGGAAAGTTAGACCGAAAAGAATCTAGTTTTGTGGAGTCTAAGGGCGATGAGCAAATGATAAATGCTGCTAAAGATGCTATTCAGGCTGTTGGCGATAGCGGTATTCTCGGATACTTGAAGAACTACGGAGTGGATAAAGTAAATTTTACGCTTGTTCAAGACGGTGAAAAAATCTATGCCATTATCGTTTCGGACCAGAAAACTCCTGAAAGAGCTAATACAACTGCGAGCGGAATTAATGGCGCGCTTCAGGCTTTAAACATTGCTGATAAAAATGGGTGGAAAAAATTAGATGAAAACAGCAAAACTTTAATCAATAACGCAACGGTTAAAAGTGAAGGCAAGAATTTCGTGTTAAACTTTGCTATTCCAAAACCGATGGCGCACGAATTGATAAGAAAGAGTTTGAATGAGCGAGCCGAAAAAAAAAACAATCCGCCCAGCAATAGCGAAGAGGTAAAAAGCAGTTCAAACGCGAAAACGAGTAAATGAAAAGTTTAATAAAATTTAGTTTGCTTTTATGCGGTTAAGCCTTCGCGCCTTGCCGCTTTACCCGTTCTCGTGCAAGATAGATTTTGGCAGATGAGTAATTCAAAAGGCTACAATTCAATAGTTTTTCTCACGACGCTCTATCTCGGTTTAGTGCTGGTCGGCGGCGCGCCGCCTATTTTGACGCAGGCGGCTTTGACCCAAAGGATCGAGATTCAGAACGAGATCGAAACGGAAGACGATCTGGATAAAAAGCCCGATGAAGAAAGCGGAGATTTATCGGAAGGTGATTTTCCCACGCTGTTTGCCCGCCTTCTTTTAGAAATTAAAGAAGAATCTCAAAACGGAAATATCTCTCTGCCGTCGGAATTTTACATTGACGGAAAATTTACCAAATCTCAGAATTCCGGTGGAGGCGGAATAGGGGGTCCCGTTTCAGATCAGAATCTAAGCCTTCTTCTTCAAAGTACGGTCAATCAAAAGTTCCGACCGAAAGCCTTTGAATTAGCGGATTCTGTTGAGGAAACAAAGATTGCGAAAATCCGTCTGGAAGCAAACAGCGCGGATTTTCTGTTGAAAGTTTCTTTCAGCAAAAATAACGCCGACCATTTCGCCGCATTTCTTAATCGTGAATTTTCATTTTCCGCTGATTTAGTTCGCGGGAGACTGCTCAAACAAATTTACGAAAATACAAAAGCCGCATCCGAAAACAACCAGGTTTTCATTGTCACACGCCTGCCTCGCGCTTCAATAGACGATTTTCTCGCCGAAAACAACGCGCAATAACGCGGTGAGAAGCGGGAAAATTTAAAATCTTTCCAAAAACGTCTCGCCATAACTTTTATAATTTTTGATTTTACGAGCAAATGTTTAGAGTCCACGCTTTAGCGTGTTTCTTTAATAAAAACAAACTAAAGTTTGAACTCTAAACGCTGGCTCGAAATAGTGAGGAAAATATGGCTGTTAATCCATTTGTAGATAAATTTTTTAAAAAACTTCTCGGCACAAATAGTGAACGCTTTTTGAAAGGCGTTAAGCCGACCATCGAGGAAATTAACGATTTGGAATCGTCCGTCCAGAAACTTTCGGATGATGAATTGAAAGCAAAGACTGTTGAATTTAAGGAAAGAATTCAGAGGGAAATCGGAGACATCGAGGACAAAGCGGAACGCCGCAAGCGCGAGCAGGAAATCTTGAACGAGATTTTGCCCGAAGCCTTTGCCGTCGTGCGCGAAGCGTCCGTCAGGACGACCGGAATGCGGCATTTCGACGTTCAGCTTATCGGCGGTGTCGCGCTTCACCAGGGCAGAATCGCGGAGATGCGAACGGGTGAAGGTAAAACTCTGGTTTCTACTTTGCCCGCGTATTTAAATGGCTTGACCGGGCGCGGCGTGCATATCGTTACGGTCAATGATTATCTCGCGGCGCGCGACGCGGAATGGATGGGCAAGATTCACCGCTTTTTGGGTTTGACCGTCGGCGTTATCCAGAACGATTTGGACGATTTCGAACGCAAGGAAGCTTATGCCGCCGACATCACATACGGAACGAACAACGAGTTCGGCTTCGATTACTTGCGCGATAATATGAAATTCGACGTTGAATCTCTGGTTCAGCGCGACCATTATTACGCGATTATTGACGAGGTTGACTCGATTTTGATTGACGAGGCGAGAACGCCGCTTATCATTTCGGGCGCGTCGGACGAAGCCACCGACAAGTATTATGTGGCAAACGAAATCATTCCGCGCTTCGAAAAAGGTCACAAAGACGAGGAAACGAAAGTTACGACGGGCGATTATCTGCTTGACGAGAAAAATCACTCTTCCGTATTGACTGAAAAAGGTGTGGAAAAAGCGGAAAAACTTCTCGGCGTGGCGAATCTTTACGATCCGGCGAATATGGAGCTTCTCCACTGCGTCGAGCAGGCTTTGAAGGCGCACACGCTTTACAAACTCGATCATCAATATGTCGTGCAGGACGGTGAAGTCATTATTGTTGATGATTTTACGGGACGTTTGATGCACGGTCGGCGCTGGTCTGACGGCTTGCACCAGGCGGTCGAAGCCAAGGAAGGCGTGAAGATCGAGCGCGAAAATCAGACTCTGGCGACCATTACTCTGCAAAATTATTTCCGAATGTATGAAAAGCTTTCGGGTATGACGGGAACGGCGGAAACCGAAGCCGAGGAATTCGGAACGGTTTATAATCTCGACGTAATCGTGATTCCGACCAATCGCCCGATGATTCGTATAGACAACCCGGATGTCATTTACCGCACTCTGCCCGAAAAATGGGATGCGGTGGTTGATGAAATCAAGGAGCGACACCTGCAAGGTCAGCCGGTTCTCGTCGGAACGGTTTCGGTTGAAAACTCCGAGCTTATTGCATCGAAACTGCAAAAAATCGGCGTTCCGCACAACGTTTTGAACGCGAAATATCACGAGCGCGAAGCCGAAATTATCGCGCAAGCCGGACGCAAAGGCTCGGTTACGATTGCGACTAATATGGCTGGGCGCGGAACCGACATTCTTCTGGGCGGAAATCCCGAATCTCTGGCGCGGGAATATCTTAAAAGAATGGAAATCAACCCCGACGAGGCGACCGAAGAGCAATTTGAAGAACAGCTCAGAAAGGCAAAGCGCGTCGTCGAAGAAGAACATAAAGAAGTCGTCGCGGCGGGCGGTTTGCAGATTCTCGCTACCGAACGCCACGAATCGCGGCGCATTGACAATCAGCTTCGCGGTCGTGCCGGTCGTCAGGGCGATCCCGGCGCGTCGAAATTCGTGCTTTCGCTGGAAGACGATTTGATGCGGATTTTCGCGGGCGACAAGGTACGCTCGATGATGGAATGGCTCGGAATGGAAAAAGGCGTCGCCATCGAATCGAAAACCGTCTCGAAACAGATCGAGCGGGCGCAGAAAGCGGTCGAAGCGCGCAACTTTGAAACTCGCAAGCACGTTCTCAAATACGACGACGTGATGAACAAGCAGCGCGAAACCATTTACGGTCTCCGCCGTCAATTGATGTTTGAATCCGACCACCGCGAATATCTTCTGGGCGATACCGGCGTCGCGAAAGATTTGCTCTACGATTTGACGCAGAGTTTCTTAAACCCGCAGGTTACGCCCGACAATTGGGACGTTGACACCTACGCGGCGGAAATCGAAAGCATCTACGCGGTTGATCCGGCGGTTGACGCGGGCGTTGATTTTCGCAAGATGAACGCCGAGCAAATCGAAGCAGCCATCTGGAAAAAGGCGAAGGAAAACTACGAGGAAAAAGAAAAAATGGCGGGCGGCGAAGCCCTCCGCGCCTACGAGCGTTACATAATGCTCAACATCATTGACTCGCAGTGGAAAGACCACCTGCTCTCGATTGACCATCTGCGGCAGGGCATCGGCTTGGTCGGCTACGGGCAGAAAGACCCGCTCGTCGAATACAAAAAGCAGTCGTTCAATATGTTCCAGGATATGCTCGACCGCATTGACACCAACACGGTGCGCTCAATCTTCAACCTCGAAATCGTCGTCAAAGACGAACAGGAAGAAATGGCGCGTCTCGAACGCCTCGAACGCCAGCGAGCCAGACGCCAAGCGGCGGGAATGGCTTTCACTGGAGCGATGGCGACAGCGACAGCGGCGGGCGATACGGAAGTCACCAGACATACGCCGTTTGTCCGCGACCAACCGAAGGTCAAGCCAAACGAGCCTTGCTATTGCGGTTCGGGCAAGAAATTCAAAAAATGCCACGGCGCGATGGTATAAGGCAAAGATAAAAGGCGAGAGGTTTAATAACTTTTCGCCTTTTCTACATTTAATTTTGGTTTGCAAAGTTTTTCTATTAAACTGTAAAAAGTAGGAGCTGTTTATGACGAAAAGAGTTATCCAAGAAATTTCCGAAACAGGCGAGTTTTCCAAGAAAGAGATCGAATCGGTTGTTAAAGCCGTCCACGTTGCTCCCGCAAACGGCGGGTGGTGCGTCAGAAAATCGGGAAAAACGCGAATTGACGAGGATTTTGCTTCCGAAGAAGCGGCGGTCGAATATGCCGAAAATATCAGCCGGAATAAAGGAGTTGATTTAATTATTCATTCCAGAGACGGAAGAGTAACAAAAATAAACGGTAAATGAGCAAACCCGGCTATGAGAAAAACGTTTTTATCAACTGCCCTTTCGACAAAGAATACCAATCTCTCTTTGAAGCGATTATCTTCACCGTTCACGATTGCGGTTTTACAGCCCGCTGCGCCAGAGAAATAAGCGATTCAAGCCAGGTTAGAATTGATAAAATCTATCAAATTATCTCTGATTGTAAATACGGCATTCACGATATCTCGCGCACCGAACTTGACGAAATCAATCAATTACCCAGATTTAATATGCCTCTGGAACTCGGCTTGTTTTTAGGCGCAAAGCAATTCGGAGGCAGCAAACAAAAGCAAAAACTTTGCTTGGTTTTAGATAAAGAACCATTTCGTTACCAAAAATTTTGTTCGGACATTGCGGGGCAAGACATCTCATCTCATGGAAATGAGGTTCATAAACTAATAAGATTGGTCAGAGATTGGCTCAATGATTCGATAACGGATGTGAGAATACCGAGCGGTTCAAAAATAGCTGAGCGCTATCATTTATTCGAAAACGATCTGCCTTTGTATTGTGAGGTTTTCAGAAAGGATAAAACAGAACTAACTTTTATCGATTTTAGAAATTTAGTTATCGCTTGGCTGGAGAACAACACATAAACCGAACGAGCCTTGCTATTGCGGTTCGGGCAAGAAATTCAAAAAATGCCACGGCGCGATGGTTTAGAGGGAAAATCTGAAAATAAAAAAGAGAAGCAGAAGGTCTTTAGCTTTCCGCTTCTCTTTTCTGTCTGAAGTAATGTTTAATTATATTTCAATCCCTCCTTGACGAGTTCTTGTGGAAAGAATTTTTTTCGCTGCTTTTTCAATTCCCTCAGATACGTCACGCCAAGCGGAATCTTTATCTGACCATTTCGTAACGGCTTTGGCATTTTTTGGCAGCGCTTGTAATTTGCCGAAAGGAGCTTTTTTCCAATTCGAATCGCGGAGAATAACAGGGATTACTACCGCATCGTCTTTTTTGTGTCGCTCAACGGCGCGTTTCATTTCTATTTCGTAACAATAATCCGACGCGATAAAATCGGCACTGACCAAAAGTAAAATGATGTCGGCTGATTCCAGATTTTTATCAATTTCCTTTTTCCACTCATCGCCCGCGCCGATCTGACGGTCGTTCCATGATGAAATCAGACCTTGCCGCTCAAGAATTTTCAGATGCGTTTCCAATTCGTTGCGAAGCGTTTCATCCTTATGCGAGTAACTGTAAAACAATCTGACCTTCGCTCTTTCTACGCCGGTTTGTTGCTCTCTTATGTCTCTGCTTTTTTCCAAATCTACTCCGTTCAGTAAATCTTTAACACTTAGATTTATTATCTGACGATTGATAACCATCGGATACTCAAGTCTGTTTTCCCGTTCCATAACCAGCAGATCATCGTATGAAACCGATTCGTTGGGATATTCGGGCAAAGGAACTCTCGCGTCAACTTCGAGATTAGAGATTTCATTATGAATACGCCCGAAATCCGAACGGATAACGGCTAACAGGCGACGACGGCTTTCGGCGTTTTCACCCGAAATTGAAATCGAAATCTTTTTGTCCACGATGTCTGCTTTGACCAGAGCGCGGCAGTTTTCAAATTCCAGAATCACCCCCGAACGCCAGCGCGGAAGATCGCGGCTCAAAATGTTCGTGCGAACAATAAAACGCGGTAAAATCCCTTCCGGCAAAATCGCGTAATGATATTGAAAATTCAGACATTCTT
>DATHTS010000334.1:0-6501 GCA_035462935.1 Pyrinomonadaceae bacterium | reverse complement strand
ATCGAAGCGCAAAACAAAATTACTTTTTCATATCTGAATCAGATTCCCGAACGTCAGCAAATAAAAGATCGCCTGACAAAGCTCTGGAATTACGAAAGATATTCCGCGCCTTTCAAACGCGGCGACAAATATTTCTATTCCAAAAATGACGGTTTGCAGAATCAAAACGTTTTATATATCGCCGATTCGATAAACGATCCGGGAAGAGTTTTTCTCGATCCCAATAAACTTTCGACGGATGGAACGGTTGCTCTGAGCGGTCTTTCTTTTACCGACGACGGAAAACTAGTCGCATACGGCGTATCGGTCGGCGGTTCTGACCGGACGGAGTGGCGAATTAAGGATGTCGAAACCGGAAAGGATTTGGCGGACGTTTTGAAACCGAACCGGCAAGGCGGCATTTCGTGGGTGAAGGACAATTCAGGGTTTTTCTACAGCCGTTTTCCTGACGCGACTGAAGGCAAAGAACTGCGTGACACCAATTTCGGTCAGAAATTTTATTTTCATAAACTCGGAACACCGCAATCGGAAGATACAGTCGTTTATGAGCGACCGGATAATAAGGAATATTTTGTCGGCGGCTCTGTAACCGAAGACGGAAACTGGCTGATTATCAGGGTCGGCAAAGGAACCGGACGCGAAAGTATGGTTTATTTCAAAAACCTGACGATGGAAAAAGCGCCGATTCTTCCGCTTGTTGATAAATTGGAAGACAGCTATTCGTTTATCGGAAACGACGGAGCGAATTTTTATTTCCGCACCGACAAAAACGCGCCGCTCGGAAAAGTGGTCGTCGTCAATGCGCTGGAAAAAGATTTGAACTGGAAAGATGTAGTTCCAGAGACAAAGGAAACACTCGGCGGAGTTAGTTTTATAAACAATCAATTCGTCCTTAATTATCTAAAGGACGCCTACACGCAAATCAAAATTCACGATCTTAACGGGAAATTCGTCCGCGAAGTGAAACTTCCCGGCATCGGTTCGGCGGGCGGTTTCGGCGGCAGACGTTACGACACGGAAACTTTCTACAGTTATTCGAGCTTTAACGCGCCTCCGACAATTTACCGCTACGATATGAAAACCGGAAAAAGCGAGCTTTTCCGTCAGGCGAAAGTTGATTTCAATCCCGCAGATTACGAAGTCAAACAGGTCTTTTACAACAGCAAGGACAAAACGCGCATTCCGATGTTTATCGTCCATAAAAAAGGCTTAAAACTCGACGGATCGAACCCGACAATTCTTTACGGCTATGGCGGTTTTAACATCTCGCAGACTCCGGGATTTTCGGTTTCGCGTCTGGTCTGGATGGAAATGGGCGGAATTTTCGCGGTGGCGAATCTGCGCGGCGGCGCTGAATATGGCGGAGCGTGGCATAAAGCCGGAACGAAACTGCAAAAGCAGAACGTTTTCGACGATTTTATCGCGGCGGGAGAATATTTAGTCAACAATAAATACACATCGCCGAAAAAACTTGCTATTCAGGGAGGCTCGAACGGCGGATTGCTCGTGGGCGCGGTTCTGAATCAGCGTCCCGATCTTTTCGGCGCGGCGCTTCCGGCGGTCGGCGTAATGGATATGCTCCGCTTTACGAAATTCACAATCGGTTGGGCTTGGACTTCGGATTACGGCTCGCCCGATAACCCGGAAGAGTTCAAAGCGATTTACGCTTATTCGCCGCTTCACAATATCAAAGCAGGCACGAAATATCCGGCTGTTCTGGTAACGACCGCTGACCACGACGACCGCGTTTTCCCGGCGCACAGCTTTAAATATGCGGCGGCTCTTCAGGAAGCCCAAGCCGGAAATGCTCCGGTTTTAATTCGCATCGAGACGAAAGCCGGACACGGCGCGGGTAAACCGACGGCGAAAATTATCGAAGAACAAGCCGATATTTACGGATTTCTGATGAGAGCTTTGGAAATGAAGAAATAAAATCTGTTTTCAAAAACAAGATTTAAGGAAAAGAAGAGCGAGATTTTTTATCGCTCTTCTTTTTTTACGCCGGATATTTCAAAATCAAAAAATGCAAAATGTTATATTTTTCTTAACTTTACTATTGACTACTTAAAGTAACTTCTGATAATATCACCTCAGTTTTGATCATTTCGTTAGTATTCCTTTTTTCTCGCAGAAAATCATTTCTGACAATTTAATATTTAGTGAATTTATGAACTGTCCGGTTTGCAATCGAAATTTTGGCGTTACGCTATCAATTTGCCCCGCTTGCGGAACAATGATGAATGATTCTGTCCGCGAGGAAATGAAACTTAAAGTTTCTCCCGCTCCAAAAGCTATCAAAATGGAAATTAATGGAAATTCTTTTATGCCCAATAAACAACGTCTGCCGAATGTCGAAAAACCGTCGAAACCGGTTGCCGAAAAGCCCGATGTTTCACCGAAAACAATTGAAAAAAAGGAAGTTTCGTCAAAAACTGCGGAGCTTTCCATAAAACCGACAAGCCCGACTTTGGTTGAATTCCAAAATAAAAACGCCGCACTCCCCGAATGGCGTTTGCAGCTTCAAAATGCCGTGCGGAAGCGTATGGATAATAATCAAACGGAAATTAATCAACAGGTTTCCGTTGAAGCGCCGTCGAAGCCGGTTTTGCGAACCAGCGGCGCGAATGCGCTGAAAGCCGAGCCGCTGCCGGAAACTGAAATTGTTTCGCACGTGAATCCAACAGTGGAAAATGCTCTGCGGCGCATCGAGCAATCGCGCAAAAGATTTCTGGTAGAAGAAAAACCGAAATTTACGCCCGCGCCTGCGGATACAAGACCGAAAAAAGATTATCCTTTTTATATTGCCTCAAAAAATGAGGAAACCGGGAGAAGAATTTCCGAGCCGAAAGCGTCGGCGGAATTTGCAGTCAAGCCGAAGCTCGTTTCTTCGCAAAGAAATGAAAGCGGGGATTTGGATACGAATAAACTGCCGCCGATTCCGCAGGCGGCGAAACTTTCCAGCAGTTTTGAAAAGCGCGCGGTTGAAATGACGAAAGAAAAGCAGAGAGCGCAGGCGGCAATCGAACAGGAAATTAAAATCATCGCGCCCGCGCCGGCAGCGGAAATCGTCGAAACGGTAGAAGCCGAAACGGAAGAGTTTGAAGATTACGCGCCGGTTTCGATGCGGTTTAACGCCGGACTTTTCGATCTGATTATCGGTTCGTTCGCCAGCATAATTTTGCTCTCGCCATTTATACTTTTAGGCGGAAGCTGGTTTAGCGTCGGCGGAATCTTCGCATTTCTCGCTACCTGCTCGATTGTGATGTTCGTCTATTTGACAACGACAATCGGCTTATTCGGCAAAACCTTCGGAATGCGGCTTTTCTCGCTGGAATTGATTGATATTGAGGAAAATGATTACCCGACATTTCATCAAGCGGCGGTTAATTCTTCGGTTTATTTATTGTCACTAGCGGTCGGCGGTCTCGGATTTTTGACTATGCCGTTTAATGAAGACAAACGCGCCGTTCACGATTTGGTGGCGGGAACGATGGTCGTCAAGGAATTATAAGTTCCTCCTTTGGCATTTATCTTTTGTCCGTTGCAAAATAAATGTTTGGACTTTGGATCGAATGAAGTAGATCCTGAAAAAATTTGCGCCGTTGTTAGGTTCACGAGAAACCCAACGCTTGAGATTACGTAGGGCGAAACCGCCAACACGCGACTCTGAGTTTAAAAACCCGTTTATAACAAAGTAGCTGTTCGCCCTCCCGTCCATTGGATTGTTCGGCGTTGGATTACTTTTTAGCACGTTTAATTATTTACTGTATTTTTTGCGATAAAGTTGTCTTTCGATATACCTTTTCATTTAACGAACTAAAAAGTCTAACGTAAAAGTATCAACTCCGTTGTAATTGGACTCGCTATATACCCAGATTCCCCGTCCACGTTCTCTTACAACCTCATTTAATATCTCTTGTAAAGTTTTATCCTTAAAAATCATTTCAATTTGCGGACGCCTGCTCGGGGGCGATTGTAGCCCTCCAAATTGAATTCCTTGTTTAAGATTTAACCTTTTATGACTTTCTACAACCTCCGGTAATTGTAAAATTTTATCTATTATTAAGTTAAGGTTGTAGAGGTTACTTACTTTGAAATTCTTAACTTTAACATTTAACAATTCCGGTACAGATTTCGATGGAATTAAATTAATAACTCCTTGTTCATATTTCCACGTATAATTTGGATTTAGTTGAGTTATCAAGTTCAACCGCTCATCCAAAGAAAATTCTTTGGGTTCGTATTCTGGGAAAACTACATTTTCAGGGCAAGAATTTTTCGTCACCATTAAACCACCGGGTTTATTGGCTGACACAAGAGCATCTAAGAAAAATTCTTGTACTGCCTTACAGTTGTCAAGTCTTGGGTAGTCACAAGAGCGTAATCATTTTTCTTCTCTGATGCTTGAGAAAAACTTGGTACGACGAATATTAAAACGCCGATAATGGAAGTTATGCTGAATTTATAGAACTTATTCATTTTTTTCTTTCCTTTCCGTTAAGATGCCCATTTAAGGAGTTGTGTTTGTAATAGTAATTGTCCATCGCCCTGAAGAATTCTTAGAAATTCCTAATGTATTTTTTGTGGTCAAGGAAAACTCCTTAGAGCCGACTTTAGCTTTGAATGTTTGTGTCGCACTATAGGTAAATGGTGGCGGATATTCTGGATGCAGATTAGTTGTGCCTATAGTATCACCAAACACGCCAACATTATTAGTAGATGTAGTTATAGCTTGTGGTGGAGTGGCTCCTTGCGGAGAAATTTGAATATCTGAAAGAATTTCACTTATTCCTAACCCAATTTCTTCGTCAACTCTTCCTATGTCCAGCCCCTATTTACCATCCCACAGCGATGATGAGTGTTTTGGTGTTTTCCATCTTTGATTTGAATAATTATCTCATCGCATTCTTTGAAAAGTTAAATGGGCACGCGAAAATATGTGTCCTTACAAAGCATAATAATTATTTATGCTCAAGATAAACAGTCAATTCTTGAACTTCACCCGAAGGCAGTGTTAAAGAGTTTGTAACATTTTTACTGGCGGTTTTAGCTCCATATATCCAATCTTTATGTTTTGGGCTTGAAAATCTTACTGTAAAAGAAACTAAAGGAGCTAATAAACTAAAGTTTCCATCGCTTCCGATGTTCGTTGAGTAGCATCGTTTGTCATCATCAGCTCGACATATTGTCACTCTAACGTTATTAGCTGATTTTCCGGTCTCTTTATCAACTACTTTTCCGATTAGTCTGGGCGATTTAGGACCAAGTTTAACTTCCACTTCAGGCATTTGCTTTCCTGCTTCAACAAAGACTGATGGGAATAATTCATCTGATAATATACTAAGAGGTTGAGGATAACCATCCTCTTCTTTTTCAGCCGTTATTATATTATCGCCACATTCAACGTTTCCGAGAACAAATCTTCCGTCTTCATTTGTAAATGAATACAAAACTCTGCCTCTAGGAGGTCTATCGCTAATCATACTGGATACTTTAGCTTCCGCGATAGGGTTATTGTTTATATCAATTACCCGTCCAGAGATTGAGCAGCCTTGATTTGAAGTTTCACATCCCTCGCAAACGGTTTTTTGGTTCGAGTTAATTTGCGATTTAACATAATAAACGCCAAATATTGTCAAACAAGTTAAGAAGCTAAAGGTAATTATTAATAATTTCATATATCCATCCTTTTTGTATTCATCCTTTATGGGAAGATTTCCGTGCCTATAGCAAATGATGTTGAATTGCAATTTACCGTTATTTGGTTAGAGCGAACATTATCCATTAAAGTCCCTAAAATAAACGGCGCTCCAGTTCTTCCTGTAGGACACCACTGCCACTTATGAGTAATATCATACCCGCAACCGACAAATAAGTATCCGCAATTTACCGCAATTGCGTCTGTAAATCTACTTGTATCTCCGTCTGTCAGTGCACAACCAGAAGGATTTGGACCAGCTCCGGTAGGGTGACATGAATTTGTTGTCAAACTTGTATACACCTCACTGACCGGTATCGGACCTACAGGAAATCCGTTGCTGTCAACAACCTCAAATGTAATATCTCTTTCAGTCGGTCTTGGCGTTAACGTACATCCCGGACCGGCTGGGCGGGTTCCGGTAATATCGTTTACCACTTTCAAATGATGAGGGACTCGAATTCCAAAATCTCTAGTATTACTTGTCATATTGTTACTTACAACTCTAATCGGTACGACTCCAGCGAAAGCATTTGGATCAACCGCAATCGACACCCTTATTTGTTGGGAAGATATAAAATTAAAATTTGTAATGACTAATGGACTGTTTGAAACCGCTGATTCAACACTTGTAGAAAATGCAGTAAATCCGGCGCCATTAATGGTTACTGTTCTTGTTGCTCCCGGGGCAGCAAAATTTGGGCTTATACTGTCAATTCTCGGTCGAACCTCCATATACGCTTCACGCACGACTTCGACAGGCGTATACTCGCACATATTTCCCCAAATATCCAATCCCCAAT
>DATHTS010000333.1:0-2942 GCA_035462935.1 Pyrinomonadaceae bacterium | reverse complement strand
TAAAATCAGGAGAAAATTTGTGGCTGAGAACAAAACACGCGATAAAAAATTACCCGTTTTACCGAGAAAAATACGTGAGCGGCGGCAAAACGCCCGCCGCGTTTTTCTCGACCCGTCAACGCCGCCCGTGCTTTCCATCGCCCGCGTCGTAATTATCACGCTGCTGATTTTAGCCGTTTTTGAATTCGTTAGATCTATTCTCTCTTCCCTCAAATACCTGTTTTTTATGATTATTCTGGCGGTGTTTTTCGCGTATCTGCTTGAGCCGCTGGTGAAATTGATTCGCCGTCCTTTTAGAGAGCGAGGCACCGAAAAATGGATGCCGCGTTCGCTGGCGATTGTCATTGCTTATTTGCTTGTTTTCACGGTTTTGGGTGTTGCAATAGCCGCTCTCGCGCCGCAGATAACTAACCAGGTGAAAGAATTTGCCCAGCAGCTTCCGACTTACGCCGATTCGATTCAGGAAGGCGTAAACGGGCTGAATCAGCGGCTCGACCGTCTGCGAATTTCCGAAGGCGTTCAAAAACAGATAAACGAGCGCATCGGAGGTTTTCTGAGTGGTCTGGGAACGTATTTGACAACCCTCATCGGCTTGCTGGCGATTGACGCTTTAACTTATCTGCCGTGGCTTATTTTAGTTCCGATTCTGGCTTTCTTCTTTTTGAAAGATGTCAATTTTTTCCGCATCTCGCTTTTGCGAATTATCCCTTCGGGACCCTGGCGGATGCGACTCGAATCGGTTTTGTCCGATGTGAATACCACGCTCGCCGCCTATACGCGGGCGCAGCTTATTTCTTGTGTGCTTATCAGCGTTGTATGCACAATTGCTTTTTATGTTTTAGGCGTTAATTACGCGCTTTTGCTCGGAATTCTGGCGGGCGTTCTGGAATTTATTCCGCTCATCGGACCGCTGACGCTCGCCTTTATCGCCACGACAATCGCTCTGCTTCAATCGCCCTGGCTGGCGCTTTGGACGGCTATTTTTTTAGTTATCCTGCGGCTGACGCACGATTATGTAACTTACCCGCGCATTGTCCGCGAAGGGATTCATCTGCATCCGCTCGCCGTTATCCTTTCAATTCTGGCGGGCGAGCAGGTCGCCGGAATTCCGGGCGTTTTTCTTTCGATTCCGATTGTCGCGCTTCTGACCGTCTTGTATAAACATATTCTCGAACACAGCGGAAGCAAAGGCTTTTTTGCCGGATGGCTGGAAAAAGAGGAAGAAGCGGAGGCGGAAGTTTAACGAGGATTTTATTCCTGGTTAAAAAAACTTGGAAAATTCATGACTTTGCGCTGATGCAAACATCGAATTTTTTTTCTAAAATAGAACTTCGTTCGCCGAATTCTCAATAATGAAGAATCCTTTATTAAATTTAATAAAGTCTGTAACTTGAATTGGTTTTATAAATCGAATAATTTTCTAAAATTGTGTCTGAACAAATTGAAACAATAAACTCGCGGCGTTTGCCGGCGCGCCTCGCGCTGGTCGGCGCAATCATTTTTGCGCTCGCCTTCGGCTGGTTTGCAATCCGCTGGCAAATCGGGAGTATGATGGCGGAAATGACTTCGCCGACCGCCGGAAATGCGAGAGCGATAGCCGAAACCGCGCATAGCCTTGCGCCTTCCAATCCGATGACTAATTGGCTTTTGGCAAGCACGGAAACAGCCGCGACGACAAACGGGCAAATCGAAAATTCGATTGAGCATTTCGCGCAGGCGGTAAGACTCGCGCCGAATAATTTCCGGTGGTGGCTCGAACTCGGACGCGCTTATGAGCAGACAAACCGCAGCGATGCGGCGGAAAAGGCTTATCTTCGCGCAATCGAGCTGGCGCCCGAATACGCTTTTCCGCGGTGGCAGTTGGGGAATTTTTACCTGCGGCAGAATCGAACCGATGAAGCCTTTTCCCAGCTTAAAAAAGCCGCCTCGAACAATTGGACTTATCGCCAGCAGGTTTTCTCGATTGCGTGGGATTTCTTTGAGCAGGACCCGGCGCAGCTTGAGCAAATCACGGGAGATTTGCCAGCCGTCAGAGCCGGTTTAGCCAGATTTTACGCCGCCAGAGAACGCGCCGAGGACAGCCTTCGTATCTGGAACACGCTTTCCGAGGAAGAAAAGCGGGAAAATCAGGATGTGGCGAAAATTATCGCGCAGGCGCTTTACGAAAAGCGTTTTTATCGCTCGGCGATTCAGTTTATCAATCAGCTCGGAATCGAAAACGCAAAACCCGAAACCATACAAAACGGGAGCTTTGAAGAACCAATCGGCAAATCCGGTGAAACTTATTTCGGCTGGAAAATTGCCCCGCCGGAAAAAATGGACGTCAAGCTCGACCCGACGCAAAAGCGCGAGGGAAACCGCAGTTTGCGCGTCTCGTTCAGCGGTTATTCCAGCCCGCATTTGAGCGATATTTACCAAAACATCGTAACCGAGCCGGGCAAAAAATATCGTCTCAGCTTCTGGCTGAAAACGGAAAATCTAAAAAGCGCGGGAACGCCGCTTTTGGAAATTGTAAATACCGGCGATGATAAAATAATCACCGCTTCCAAGCCTTTTCCGACCGGGACAAGCGATTGGCAGGAAATAAGACTCGATTTTACGATGCCCGAAAACGGCGAATCGGTTTCTCTGCGAACAACCCGCGCTTATTGCGGCGACGCCTGCCCGATTGTCGGCACGTTTTGGTATGACGATTTTAAGATCAGTAGGCAGTAGGCAGCGGCAGTTGGCAGTAAAATTGAGTTTTCTTAAACTGCCTTCTGCTCGTCGCTTACTGCTCATTGCTCACTAGTTATGACATTGGCAAGTAAACTTATATTTTTTCTGCTTTGCGCCGCGATTGTCTGGACGACGCTCGCTTACGGCACGGTGCATCAGCCGGTTCTCGCGCTGTTTTATCTGACGGCGGCGGTAATTCCTATTCTCTGGGCGATTGACGCTTT
>DATHTS010000332.1:0-2313 GCA_035462935.1 Pyrinomonadaceae bacterium | reverse complement strand
GATGTTTGCGAAGCGATCCGCGACACTTTTGTGCTTCTCAAACACAGCCCCGACATTAAAGAACATCACATTCTGAAAGCCGATCTGCCCGAAAATCCGGTTTATATTTCCGCCGACCCGACACAGCTAAAACAAATTTTTTGGAATTTAGCGCGGAATTCTATATGCGCGATGCCGAACGGCGGCGTTTTAAGCGTCAAACTGGAAGACCTTTCGCACAACCGCATCGGAATCGTCTTTACCGACAGCGGCTGCGGAATGTCCGCCGCCCAGGTCGAACAGCTTTTCGAGCCGTTTTCCAATTCGACTAACGGCGGAACCGGGCTTGGGCTTTCCATTGTTTATCAAATCGTGCGCGATCACGGCGGCGTAATTAACGTCCGCAGCCTTGAGAATGAAGGAACGAGCATTACGGTTAAACTGCCTTCCAGCGTGCAGAATTCACACGCATTGAGCGCGGAAAACGCGACCGAAAATACTATTACCGTATCGCGTCTGGAAGGTTTTTTAAATGTTCAATCAAGGGAAACCGATGTTCTTTAAAAAAATAAAAGCCGCCATAAAAAAGAAGTCGTTTTTGACTGGAGCGCAGGCGGCTCGCCTGCAAACGTCGCGTTAGCGGCGTAGCCGTGTTTAGTCAAAGAAACGTTTGATTAAACTTTCATTTTCGCGCTAACGCGCTCATTGCAGGCGAGCCGCCTGCGCTCCCGGCGAAGAACATTTCTTTTTCTTTTGGGTCTTCTATTTTCAATAAACATAAATTTCCTCTTGAAAATTGAGGCGCTTTTTTGTGAGAATAGATAGCGGCTAGTTTTTCCCGGACGAGTCGCACCCAATCTTTTTTCAACCCTTTTTCCGAATAATTCTTGGATTTTGCCAATGTCAAATTTACTGATTGTTGATGATGAACAAAGCTACCGCCAACTTTTAAGCCTGGTTTTTGACGGTAACGGACACACGATTCGCACCGCTACAAACGGGCGCGAGGCGGTCGAAATGCTCAGGCAGGAGCCTGCCGATTTGATTATTTCCGACGTAAAAATGCCGGATATGGACGGCATCTCGCTTTTGCAGGCGGTGCGCGAGTTTCTGCCCGATGTCGCCGTCGTGATGATGACGGCTTTCGCCTCGGTCGAAACCGCCCGCGAAGCGTTTAAGCTCGGCGCAGACGATTTTATTCAAAAACCTTTCGATGTCGAAGAGTTAAAGCTCATCGTCAAAAAGGCGCTCGAAAAACAGGCTTTGATTGATGAAAACCGCGCCTTCAAACGCGCCCAGCGCGAGCGCGGAAGCATCCGCAACATCATCGGCAGTTCGGGCAAAATGCAGGCGATTTTTCAGATGATTGAAACTGTCGCGGAAGTCCAGTCAACAATTTTAATTACCGGCGAAAGCGGCACGGGAAAAGAGCTCGTCGCCCGCGCTATTCACGATCTCAGCCCGCGCGCCGAAAAACCGTTTATCTCTATCAACTGCGGCGCTTTCACCGAAACGCTTCTTGAATCCGAGCTTTTCGGCTATGTCAAAGGCTCTTTCACGGGCGCGAACACCAATCGCAAAGGTTTGTTTGAAGCGGCAAATAAAGGAACGATTTTCTTAGACGAAATTGGCGAGATGTCGCCTTCGATGCAGGTAAAACTTTTGCGCGTTTTGCAGGAAAGAAGAGTCCGCCCGGTCGGAGCGCACGAGGAAATGGCGATTGATACGCGCGTGATCGCCGCTACCAACCGGGATTTGCGGTCAATGGCTGACGACGGCAGCTTCCGCGAAGATTTGTTTTACCGAATCTCGGTAATCCCGATTGTTCTGCCCTCGCTGCGCGAGCGAAAAGAAGATATTCCCGACTTGGCGGCGCACTTTATCCAAAAATTTTGCGACCAAACGGGGAGAAATCTTTCCATCAGCCCGAAAGCGATGCAGATTCTGGAAAATTACGCCTGGCACGGCAACGTGCGCGAGCTGGAACACACCATAGAACGCGCCGTCGCGCTCGAACGCGGCGATGAAATCCAACCGGAACGCCTGCCCGAACACATCACCAACTACAACCCCGAACGCATCAAAGCCGAGTTCGAACTGCCCGACGACGGCATCAGCCTTTTCTCGCACCTTGAAAACCTCGAAAAAACCTACGTCGTCGAAGCCCTCCGCCGCACCGGCGGCAACCAAACCCGCGCCGCCGAGCTCCTTCAAATGCCAGTCCGCTCTCTGCGCCATCTGCTCGACAAACACAGCATCCGAACCCTTTCGGCGCAAATCAGAAGCAACGGTCATTAAAAATCAAGACGTTCTCGCCGGGAGCGCAGGCGGCTC
>DATHTS010000331.1:0-11562 GCA_035462935.1 Pyrinomonadaceae bacterium | reverse complement strand
AAGTGGCGAATCTGCAAACCGCTTACGCCGTCGGCAAATCATTCGACGGTAAAGGCGCGCAGACTCTGCGCGTGCGGCAGTTCTGGCGAGATAAAGGGAAATAAGCTTTGAAAGATTAACTTCAAAATTTGGTCAGAACTTCGCAGGTTTTCGGTCCGAAGATTTTTCATTGTTTGACATTTGTTTGATTTAGAATTATTCTAAATCTCACCAAAGAAAACAAATCATGCGATGAAAGATATTGAAACTTTAGGACTGACGAAACAGCGCCAAGCCGTTCTCCAGGCGATCCGTGAATCGGAAGAGCATCTGACGGCTAATGAGGTCTTTGAGAATGCCCGCCGGATTTTGCCGGGCATCTCGTTCGCGACAGTTTACAATTCTTTGCGCTACCTGAAGCAAGAGGGATTGATCGGCGAGGTTCGGTTCGGCATGGATGCCAGCCGTTACGACCGTAAGCTGACGCGGCACGACCACGCCATCTGCAACAAATGCGGAAAGCTGGTTGACATGGAACTGCCTCTGCCGGACGGGCTGCTCGAAGAAGCCGCCGGTCGCTCGAAATTCGAAGCCGAATCCATTGAACTGACGCTGCGTGGTTTATGTCCTGAGTGCAGCAATTAAAAAATTGACAAAAGGTTAAGTCGGAATGAATAGGCTGTAGTTCCGAAAAATTTCTAATCGTGCCGGAGTAAAACACCTTGTATTGAGGTATTTACACCGGGTTGGAATAAATTGCCGATAAAAAGCGCGAGTTTATTCCGGAAAAATCTACGAAAAAACATAAAAGAAAGAAAAAAAATGGCAAATAAAACAGAAAATCATAAAGCTTGGGAAACTAATAAATCAAGTCGCGAAGATTTCGAACCTAACGGATCAGAGCATTTGAAAGATGGAGAAAACCATAAGGTTTGGGAAACTAATGAATCAACCCGGTGCCCGTTCACGGGCGGAGCGGTCGCTTTCACTACCAGCACCCGCCGGTCAAACAATGACTGGTGGCCGAATATGTTGGACTTAAAAATCCTCCGGCAGCATTCCTCGCTGTCCGATCCGATGGGCGAGGATTTCAACTACGCGGAGGAATTCAAAACTCTCGATTTGGAAGCAGTAAAGAAAGACATTTTCGACGTGATGACCAATTCGCAGGAGTGGTGGCCGGCTGACTACGGTCACTACGGTCCGTTGTTTATTCGGATGGCGTGGCACAGCGCCGGCACTTACCGCATCCAGGACGGGCGCGGCGGCGCGGGGACGGGCACGCAGCGTTATGCGCCGCTCAACAGTTGGCCTGATAATGCCAACTTAGATAAAGCGCGGCTTTTGCTGTGGCCGGTTAAAAAGAAATACGGCAGAAAACTCTCGTGGGCTGACCTGATGGTTCTCGCCGGCAACTGCGCTCTCGAATCAATGGGCTTTAAGACGTTCGGTTTCGGCGGCGGACGCGAGGACGTTTGGGAGCCGGAGGAAGACATTTATTGGGGTTCGGAAGGCGAATGGGTCGGGGACGACCGTCACACTGAGGATGGAGAACTCGAAAATCCGCTCGCCGCCGATCATATGGGGCTTATCTATGTAAACCCGGAAGGACCGAACGGAAATCCCGATCCTATCGGGTCAGCCCGTCTCATTCGCCAGACTTTCGGACGTATGGCAATGAACGACGAAGAAACTGTCGCGCTGATTGCCGGCGGACACACTTTCGGTAAAACGCACGGCGCCGCCGACCCGGAAAAATATATTGGTATGGAACCGGCGGGCGCGAGCATTGCGGAGATGGGCTTGGGCTGGAAAAACACGTTCGGCAAGGGACATTCCAGCGACACAATCACCAGCGGCATCGAGGGAGCGTGGACGAAAACTCCGGCGAAATGGAGCCACGACTATTTCGAACACCTGTTCGGCTACGAGTGGGAACTGACCAAGAGTCCGGCGGGCGCGTATCAATGGAAGCCGAAAGGCGACGCTGGTGCCGGTCTGATTCCCGACGCGCACGATCCTGAAAAAACTCACCAGCCGTTTATGCTGACGACCGACCTCGCCCTGCGGATGGATCCCGATTATGAAAAAATCTCCAGACGCTTTCTTGAAAACCCGGACGAATTTGCCGACGCTTTCGCGCGGGCGTGGTATAAACTGACGCACCGCGACATGGGACCGAAAATCCGCTATCTGGGACCGGAAGTTCCCGAAGAAGAGCTGATCTGGCAGGACCCGATTCCCGAAGTTGATCACGAATTGATTGACGAAAATGACATCGCCAAGCTGAAAAAGAAAATTCTCGATTCCGGCTTGTCCATCGGTCAATTGGTTCAGACCGCTTGGGCTTCGGCTTCGACGTTCCGCGGATCGGACAAGCGCGGCGGCGCAAACGGCGCACGGCTTCGCCTTCTGCCGCAGAAATATTGGGAAGTCAACAACCCGGCGCAGTTGGAAAAAACGCTGGAAATTTACGAGCGCATCCAGAAAGAATTCAACGACGCTCAGGACGGTATAGTTTTTTCCGGTGATAAGAGGGTTTCGCTCGCCGATTTGATCGTTCTCGGCGGATGCGCCGCCATCGAGAAGGCGGCGAAGGACGCGGGCTATGACTTTACCGTTCCCTTCACGCCCGGACGCGCCGATGCTTCGCAGGAGGAAACCGATGTGCCGTCGTTCAGATATTTAGAGCCGCTGGCGGACGGATTCCGCAACTACACGAAGTCTCATCATAAAACACCGGCGGAAGAAATGCTGGTTGATAAAGCGCAGCTTTTAACCTTGACCGCGCCGGAAATGACGGTTCTCGTCGGCGGTATGCGCGTTCTGAACACGAACTACGACGGTTCGCAGCACGGCGTTTTCACCAAACGACCGGAAACGCTGACCAACGATTTCTTCGTTAACCTGCTCGATCTGAACACGACATGGACGGCAACTTCCGACGAAGAAGCGGATTTCGAAGGGCACGACCGCAAAACCGGCGAACTCAAATGGACCGGCAGCAGGGTTGACCTGATCTTCGGTTCGAACTCGGAGCTTCGCGCCATCGCCGAAGTTTACGGGGCAGACGACACCGAAGAGAAATTCGTTAAGGATTTCGTCGCGGCGTGGGACAAGGTGATGAACCTCGACCGCTTCGACCTGACCTCAACGCCGCCCAGAGTGGGTGGTTAGACCTTTTCAAGGGTAGTAAAGCGCCCGGCGGCGAAGAAACAATCGCACGCTCATCAAAATAAAAAGGCTGTCCGTTACGCGGGACAGCCTTTTTTATTTGAACTAGAGCGACTAAAGATTGAATTTACGGTTTTGAGTCCTGCCTTTAGGCAGCAAACGCTTAACAAATAGCCGCGTAAACGCGGGACTCAATACTTTTCCCGGGAATCCAAACTTTAATTGCTCTAAAAATCGCCTTCGGCGCTCGGAATCGGACTGCCGTGCGGGCAGGTTTTGGGGAATTTCATCAGGACGTTGATGCGCTCGGTGAATTCGTCCGAGATGTGGTGTTCAAGCTGTTCAGCTTCGTCGTGAACTTCGTCCAAACCGTAACCCAGAATTTCGACCAGGAAGCGTTCGAGCAGGCGGTGGCGGCGGACGATTTTAAGGGCGATTTTGCGACCGTCGTCGGTCAGGCGAACGCCGTAATACGGGACATGCGCGACCAGCGACTGGCGCTCCATCTGTTTGAGCATCTTGGAAACGGCGGGCGGGCTGACCTCAAGCATTTCCGCCAGATTGTTAGTTCCGGCTTCCGTCCCGGTTTCGTCAAAGCGTTCCGATAACGTCCAAATCGCTTTCAGATAATCTTCTTTTGAAACGGTTAATTTCTTCATCTTTAAATCAAACCAAACAAACGCGCCGCCGTCGCCGTCAAAAAGCAGACTCCGACGCCGAGCGCGACGGGCAAAAGCGTGGCGATGCTTGTCCATTTCAGGCTGCGCGTTTCGTTCCAGATGGTCAGAATCGTCGTGCTGCACGGATTATGCAGCAGGCTGAAAAGCATCAGGTTAATGCCGGTCAAAAGCGTCCAGCCGCCGAGTTCGGTTAAAACCTGCTGAGTCTGCGCCGCGTCTTCGAGTTCGATCATCACGCCTGCCTGCGCCAGCGACGATTTGGCGAGGTTGAGCGTGAGCATCAGGATCGTGGGGACGACAATTTCATTTGCCGGAATCGCCACGATGTAGGCGAGCAGAATCACGCCGTTTAAGCCGATCAGGACGCCGAACGGGTTCAAAAATCCGACCAGATGCGCGGCGACCGATTCATTGCCAATGTAAATATTGCCGATCAGCCAGACGACCGCGCCCGCCGGTGCCGCCATAATTACCGCCCGCCTCAGCACAATCAAAGTCCGCTCGATGATCGAACGATAAAGCGTCTGCCAAATCTGCGGCGGGCGATACGGCGGCAGTTCGAGGCTGAAATTCGACGCCTCGCCCTTCAGAACCGTTTTCGACAAAAATCCTGAAACCAAGAGCGTGAAAATCACGCCGAGAATCGCCACCGCGACCACGCTCGAAGCGGCGATAAAGCTCGCCAGCCACGGCGGGGCGGTCGCGCCGATGAAAATCGTGCCGATCAGGATCATGGTCGGAAAACGCCCGTTGCAGATCGAAAAATTGTTGGTGATGATGGCGATCAGGCGCTCGCGTGGACTGTCAATGACGCGCGTCGAGACGACGCCCGCCGCGTTGCAGCCGTAGCCCATCATCATCGTCAAGGCTTGTTTTCCGTGCGCTCCGGCGCGTTTGAAAAGCCGGTCGAGATTAAACGCCACGCGCGGCAGGTAGCCGAAATCTTCCAAAAGCGTGAACAGCGGAAAGAAAATCGCCATCGGCGGCAGCATCACGCTGACCACCCAAGCGGTCGCCAGATAAACGCCGTCAATCAAAAATCCCGAAAGCCACCAGGGAGCGTTCAGAGCGGCGGCTGTAGCGTGAAGCAAATTGTAAACCGTGTCCTGCAAGAGCGAGGCGAGCATCGCCGAAGGCACGTTCGCTCCGGCAATCGTCAGCCACAAAACGCCCGCCAGCATCAAAACCATCAGCGGAAAACCCCAGACGCGGCTCGTCAAAATGCGGTCTAATTTTCGGTCAAACGCAAAAGCGCCGCCTGCGCCCGCGTAGCTGACCGAGCGCTCGGCGATTTTCTCGGCGTTGGCGTAAATCGTCGCCGTCAGCTTGTCGTGCAGTTCGTCGCCGATCTGACGGCGAAACTGCGCGGCGGTTTCTAAAATATCTGCTGAGTCTGCCATTTCTTAAAACTTAATTTGCCCGCGAAAAACGCGAATAGGCGCGAAAAAAATGATATTTATTCTTTTATTCCGATAGCTCACTTCACCTCCGCCAACTGCGGAAACTGCAAGCCTGTATTTTCCGCCTTCGTGCCGAGCGTTTTGTCGCGCACGGCGGCGATGATGCTTTCGTCGCCTTCGAGCAGGCGCATCGCCACCCAGCGGGCGTTCGGTAAATTGCCGAACGTTTCGCAGAGCTGCGCGGTCAAAGTTTCGACCGCCTTTTCCAGCGCCGCGTCCAAGTATTCAAACCGTCGCGGCTCGACGGCGGGCGGATTCAGCGCCGTTTTTTCAATCGCCGTGAGCAGTTCGCGGACGCCTTCACCTCGCCGCGCCGCCATCGGCACGACCGGAATGCCTAAATCTTTTTCCAGATTGCGCTCGTTGATTCTGATGCTGTTGCGCCGGGCTTCATCCATCAAATTCAGCGCGACAACTACGCGGTCGGTGATTTCCAGAATCTGCAAAACAAGATGCAGATTTCTTTCCACGCGCGTTGCATCAATGACCACTGTCGTTACGTCCGGCTCGCCGAAAAGCAGGTAATCGCGGGCGATTTCTTCATCGAGGCTGGTCGAGAGCAGCGAATACGTGCCGGGCAAATCCACCACCCGGTATTTTTTATCGTTAAAACCGAAATAGCCTTCGGCGCGGGCGACCGTTTTGCCCGCCCAGTTGCCGACGTGCTGGCGCAAGCCGGTAAGGGCATTGAAAATCGTGCTTTTGCCCGTGTTCGGATTGCCCGCCAAGGCGATTGTGTAATCCCATTTTTGCGCTTCGCCGCCCGCCCGCCGGTGCGGTTCCCGGCTGCCGCAGCCCGCTGCCGCGCACCCGCCGCACGCCGTTTCGACTTTATTTTCCCCTTGTTTCAACATACGTTTTTATTCCGTCGTGTTAATTTCTTCGACTTCGATCAGCCGCGCCTGCTCGCGTCTGAGGGCGACTGTCGCGTTTCGCACGCGGTAAGCAATCGGGTCGCCTAACGGACTCGCCATCACGTTTTCGATCAACGTCCCCGGCAAAATCCCCAAATCAAGCAGACGCCGCCGTTCGGCATTGGCGTTGCCGATTTTCGTGACGATGGCGCTGCTTCCTGCTTTGAGCTTGTCTAAAGTCATTTTGTTCGTTCCAGCCGAAAATTTAACCTTGGTTAATAATTAGAGCATAATACTTTTCTCTTTTATTAACAAGAAAAATCTGTAGTTGTTTATTCGATGATAAAAATCTCCAGTCAGAGCCAGTCACAACCTACTGCTTTGTAAATAAAATGTCAGCCTTATTCTACAATCGGCTCGCTTTTCTTTCGCCATCTCCAAAACCGTCGCCAAGCGAGCGAAAATCCCGTCCAAACAAGAAAAGCGCCGCCGAGGCAGGCGAAAAAGCTGATTGTTTGCCCGACGATGCCGAAGCTTTCGCCGGTATGCGTAAAGCGAAACCAGCTTTGCAATTGGCGACCGGCATTCTGGTCGTTGTAGGCTTCCCAAGTGATAACTTCAGCGGTTTCAGACTCTAGCATCAGGCGCGAGCGTCCGAAGACGTTCCACGAATTGCCTTCGTCAATCGTGAAAGCGGCTTCTTTTTCCAGAGGCAGGCGCAGGGCGATGAATTTCGCCTGCGGCGCTTGCGCTTCGGCTCTTTCCCACAAAGCGTTGATGTTGGCGGGAACGGCGAAAGGCTCTTTTTTGTTCTCGCCTGAATTCGGCTGCGGCGCTCTTTGTGTCGGGCGCGGCGGTTCGTTTCCGGTCATTGTGTAGAGCAAGTCTCTCGCCCAGTTGTAAGAAATGACCGACGCCGTGACGGTTAAAATTATCAAAACCAGCGATGTCCAGAAGCCGATGGTGTTATGCCAGTTGAAATCTCTCGCTTTGCCTTTTAATTTCGGGTGGAAAATCATCACGGCTTTGAAATGCCGCCAGCTCCGCTTTCGCGGAAACCAGATGTAAACGCCGGAAATCGCCAGAAAAAGAAAAGCCAGATTACACGCCCCGGTAACGGCGCGAGCGACGGGGCGATTGTCGCCGTCCGCTGCGAGCCAGCGATGCCAGTCGGTGATCGTGCGGAAAAACGCCCGCGTTTGTTTCGCCGTTTCGCCCGTGATTTCGGCGGTGTAAGGATTTACGTAAATATTTCCCTCGCGCCCGATGGCAATTACAATCGCTTTGTCTGCTTCGCCGTAAACGGTAAAATTAGTCGGCTGTAAATCCGGTTTCGCCGTTAAAACCTGTTCGAGCAGCATTTGCGTGTCGAGCCTTTCCGCATTTTGGGGAACAACGACAAACCGCGCTTCGCGCTCGGCAAACCCTTCGATTTGCGGCTGAAACGAAAGCAGCGCGCCCGTTACGGACATTATGAAAATTACAACGCCGGCGATGAGTCCGGCGGTTAAATGACACCAAAATAAAACTTTGCGAAAGATTTTCATATTCAAAAATTGCATTTGGTCATTTGTCGAATTGCTTATCTACAATTACCGCTAAAGCTTTCAACAGAAAAAATTGCCGCGAAAAAGCACAAAAAGCGCAAAATAATTTCTTACGTCTTCTGTACCTTTTTGCGGCTCTGAAATTCTTTAAATTAAAAGTTTACCTTAAATCCCGCTGATATAATTCGTGGATTGGAAGGCAGAATTCCGCGCGAGCGGTCAACAATAAACGTTCGGTCAAAGATGTTTTTTGCCGTGACGAACAACGTAGTTTTCCATTCTTCGACACGATAGTTAGCCGTCGCATTCCAGTAAATCTGGCTCGGAATCAAACCCGCTTGACCGTTCAGAATGGGGTTGGCGCGGTTTAAATCGTCGGAAAATTGGCTGCTGATGTAATTCGCTTCGATAAAGCCGTCGAAATCTCTGTAAGCGTAGCCGAGCGAAGCGTTGAGTAAGTTTTCCGGCGCGTAAGGCAGGCGATTGCCCGTGACCAAAACATCGCGGAAGCCTGAAATCGAACTGTAGCGAATTCCGCTAAACTCCGCTTTTCCAAGATGTGTGTAAGCGGTTTGGAAATAGCTGTTGTAATCGGTTTTGAAAATCTGGTTGGAATCAATCTGCGCGTTTAGCTCAAAGCCTTGATGCAGAGTTTCTCCCGCGTTTGTGACGGTTGCGCCGATGCCGCCGGCAACCGAAGCGGGAATGATCTGATTTTCATAATCAATGCGGAAAAATGTTGACGCGAGACTCAAACCGCGAACGGGGCGCGTTCTGATGCCGACTTCGTAATTCCAACTGAACTCCGAATCGAGTTCGATGCCGCCTCCGCTGTCAGTCAAAATGTCGGCGACTGCGGGCGGCGCAAATCCGCGATGAACTCCCGCGAAAATTGTGGTGTTTCCGAAAGCATTATAAGCGATGCCAAAGCCGGGAATGATTTCGGTCAATTCGGTTTTTCCCTTTACGCTGCCGCCGAGACGATTGGTGCGGCTGTAACGGATGTTTTCGATCCGCACGCCGGGCGTGAAAGAGAAATCTTTCCAGACAAAACGGTTCTGTAGAAAGCCGGAAACGGCGTTTGCCTTGCGCTCGTTATTTTCGGTAATAACACCGTCGCGGGAATCGGGCAAATCGCCGAGTTTCTGAACGCGGTGTTGGTCTTCGTAATGATAGCGGAATCCAGCGTTTAATTCATTGCGAATTTCACCCAAATCAAAATTCAAAGTCAGTCGCGGCTCGATACCGCCCGCCCAGTAATTTCGCAGATTGCCCAAATTTCCGCAGGTCGTGTTCAAATCCTGCATTCCGAGGCAATCGGGATCGCTGCCTAGGCGAAACGGGCGCTGGCTCGAATTTGAAGACTGCCGCCACCAGTGACGCGAGAAATTATTAGCGTAAAAATTAGTCGTCAAGCTCGCTTTCGGCGTGAAAACAGCCGTATGCGAGAGCGACGTACCGAAGCGGTTGGTGTAAAAGAAATCGTTGCGGAAAGGATTGTAGCGCGGATTAGCGGCGAATTCGGCTTCAGTCAAGCCGGAGTAGGTCAGATTCGATCTTTCGCCGAAATATGAAAATTTTCCGGTCAGGATGTTTTTATCATTAACCGGCTGGACGACTTTTGCGAAAAAATCATTCAAACCCAAACGGATATTTTCTCTCGCGCCCTCGCCCTGTTTTCGCGTGAAATTAAACAAAACGCCCGTGTTTCCGAATGTGTTGCTGTAACCGGCATTTCCCTTGAAAAAGCTGCGGTTTCCGCCTTGCAGCTTGAGCCAGATTTCCTGCTCTTCAGTGGGATTTGGCGTGAGATAATTGACCACACCCGCCACTGTTACCGGACCGTATCCGATTTGTCCGGAACCTTTCAAAACCTCGATAGATTCAAAGCGTTCGACCGGCGGATGATAATACGAAGCGTTGTCGCCGTAGGGCGCGTAAGCGAGCGGAATGCCGTCTTCGAGCAATAAAACTTTGGTCGAGCGCGTCGGGTTCGTGCCGCGAATCGAGATGTTCGGGCGCAAGCCGAAGCCTTCTTCATCGCGGACGCTTATTCCCGAAACTTTTCTTAAAGCCTCGCCGAAATCGTGAACGCGTGATTTTTCCAACGTTTGCTTGTCAACCAGTTCAATCGAGCCCGGAATTTGCTCTAATGCTTCGGGGGTTCCAGCAAGATGATTTGAAGTTACCGAAACATATTCGGCAATCTCGGCGGGCGGCAAAATGATGTCGAGGTTATTTGTTTTCCCGATTTCCACCGTTTCTACAGTTTCGGCAAATCCTTCAGCAAAAACGGAAACTCGATAAATTCCGCTTGATACATCGGCAAAAGAAAACTCGCCTTTATTATCTGAAAGGACAATCTTTTCAAATCGAATATCCTGTTTTTTAAGAACAACTTTCGCACCGGCAATTCCACCACCGTTCGCATCGCTGACGCGCCCGCTTAAAGTGCTTTGATTGTTCTGTGGAAAAACGGAAAAATTTAGAATTGTTAAAAAAAGAAAAGTAAAAACTAATTTGGTAATTTGGCTAATCATTGCCGCCCTCCTGTTTCAAGTAAAATTTTTTCGCGCTGATAAGGTGTGCTACAATGACAAGCGCACACCTTCGGCTTCGGGTTATCGCAAATTGCTCAAGTTCGATTGTGTGTTTCGGGGCTGGGGATTTTGCCGAATCCTCAGCCCTTTTATTTAAATATTTTTATCCTGAAATTGAAAATCGTTTTCAATAAGCTAAATGGTAAAGGTGATAATTCAAATTGTCAATTCTTTGTTCGATTTTTTTCAGGAAAAATTTTATCTCAGAAGAAGTAACCACGAAATAACACGAAACATCATCAAAAAGAGTCAGTTTATTTCCTGTCGCTTCGTGTTATTTCGTGGTTTCAATTTCTTAAATCAGCCTCAATATCTGCCTTTCAAAATCCGCCGTCAATCCTAATCTTTCCAGCCAAAGCTGCTGTTCTTTTTTCAATTCCGGCAAATAAACAACGTCGGAAAGCGCGTAATTGACCAATTCTTCCGTCCAGACGCCGTTCCAATTTTTGGTGAAAACATTGCGGTGCGATTTTTCCAGATCAACGGCAAAATAGCGATAAAGCGTTTCGGCTAAACTGGCGGATTGACCAGCGCCTTTGGTCAGAAGTTTTTCGGCAATCATCGTGTCGAAAACGTTCCGCACCTGATAACCATTTTCGCGCAGGAATTCCATATCGAATCTGGCATTGTGAAAGATTTTTGTGATGTTGGGGTTTTCCAGAATTCCGGCTAGTTTTCCCAGCGCGACGCCTTCGCTGATCGGCACTAAAACATTAAAACTACCGTCGGAAAATTGGACTGAAAACAATTTTCCGTAACGAACGCTCAAAGAAGACGTTTCCGTATCGCAGCCTAAATTTCCGGCAAGAGAAAGCTTTTCAAACGCAAAATTGATTTCTTCAGGGGAACGCGCAACGAGAATCTTCACAGGTTAAATTGTAAACTACTCAACATTAACCAAGAAATGTATTAAGCTATTTTGAGTAGAGGCTATCTCAAAAATACAAAACGTTAGGTTAAGCAAGCGGTCTGTGACCGCGTTTGCCGAAGATTGTTGCCTGAGACGCGGTCTTAGACCGATTGCTTAACGATAATATTATTTTTGAGTTAGCTTCTAATAAAAAATTTCTTTGCGGCTTCTTCGCGCTCTTTGCGTTAAAATTTTTTCTTAACCGCAAAGGACGCGAAGGTTTTCGCAAAGTTCGCAAAGAGAATTGAATTTTTTATGTCTGAAAATTTAACCGAAGTTGAAGCCCGTATTATCGGCGCGCTGGTCGAAAAGCATTTGACTACGCCGGAATATTATCCGTTGACGCTTAACGCGCTTG
>DATHTS010000330.1:0-2737 GCA_035462935.1 Pyrinomonadaceae bacterium | reverse complement strand
CGCGTGCCAGGCGTAATAGTTCTTCTCGCTGCTCGGATAACCTTTGCCTTTCGTCGTCAAAGCGTGAACGATAACCGGACCGTCTTCAACCTTTTTCGCTTCCTCAAGAGCGCGAACCAGCATCGGAACATTATGCCCGTCAACATAGCCGATATATTTAAATCCGAGTTCATTGACCAAAGCGCCGGGCAGAACGGCGGCGGCAATTGCGTCTTTGATAGTTTTCGCCGCATTTCGCAAGCTGTGTCCGAAACCCGGAACCGATTCGAGCGTGTCGCCGATTTCTTCTTTTAAATGATGGTAGCTTTGCGCTCCTTTGATGCGGTTCAAGTATCTTGTCAAAGCGCCGACTGCGGGGGCGATGGACATATCATTATCATTTAAGAGAACGATCAGCCGCGTTGTCAAATGTCCGGCTTGATTAATGGCTTCCATCGCCATTCCGCCCGCAAGAGATGAATCGCCGATGAGAGCGCAAACGTTAAATTCCTCGCCTTTTTTATCCCGCGCTACTGCCATACCGAGCGCGGCGGAAATCGAAGTCGAAGCGTGTCCCGCGCCGAATGTGTCGTATTCCGATTCGTCGCGGCGCAGAAAACCCGAAAGACCGCCGTATTGTTTAATCGTGTGCAATTGATCGCGTCTTCCGGTTAAAATTTTATGCGCGTAAGCCTGATGCCCGACATCCCAGACCAATTTGTCCTGCGGCGTATCGAAAGCGTAATGCATCGCCACTGCCAGTTCGACCGCGCCGAGACTCGCGCCCGTGTGACCGCCGACGCGCGAGCAGGTTTCCAGAATAAAACGTCGAACCTCGTCGGCGACTTCCTGCAAATCTTCTAATTTTAACTGGCGCAAATCCGCCGGTGAATTTATTTCCGATAAAAATCTCATTTATTTTTCCGTGTGTTTCTCTACCTCAAATTACGCATTTTAGCTTGTCGGAAGACAAATGTTAAATGCCAAACGAGTTTCGCCTGTAAAATAAATGATTAAAACAAAGCAAATTTCCCCTGTCTCACTTTACAATTCTTTACATCGGAAAAGAAAAAACTTTCGACCAAATCGAAATTTGCCGCGTCAAAAGATGTGAAAAGCGAAAGCTTCATCTTAAAAAAATTCAGAGAGGTAAAAAAATGTCATTAAAAAATAAATTCTTTTCGGTTATCACTTTAGCCTTTGCAATCGTCGGCTTCACCACTGTTGCTGCGGCTCAGACGACCGAGCAATCAACCGAAGGCGTGCAAAAGCAAAGAAAATTTGAACGCCGCGGTATGGGCGAGCGCAAAATGGGTAAAGGAATGAAAGGCGGAAAACACGGGGGATTCGGAATGCGCGGTCTAAATCGGCTCAATCTTACCGACGCGCAAAAAACTCAGATTCAGGGAATCTTTGAAGCCCAGAGAACGGCAAATCAACCGTTTCATCAAGAAATGCGCGATTTGATTCAGAAAAAACGCGGCGGCACGATTACCGAAACCGAACAAGCGCGTTTCGATCAACTCAAAACGCAAATGAAAGCGTCAGGCGAGCAAACCAGAAACACGATTTTGTCAATTTTAACCGTCGAACAGCGCCAGCAGCTCGATCAAATGAAACAAGAAAAGCAGCAGCGCCGGCAGCAATTTAAAGAACGCCGCCAGAATCGGCAGCGTCCGAATACTTCCGAAACGATTAACTAAATTTTTCGGCTAACTTAAAAACAAAAAAGGCGTGGAAATTTTCCCACGCCTTTTCTATTTTTAAATTCACGAAAACCTAACCGATGAACATCTCGTCGTCCGTAAAAACACGGTCAATTCGCTTTGGAGTCGGCGCAAACAGAACTTGAAGCCCGCGCTTGACGCCAGCCATCACCGCGGCTACCTCGACCGCCGGTTCGACGATTTTTTCCTGAATAAAATCGGCGGTCGTCGTTACCTGCATCTGCGTCCGGTCAATCGTCTTGCTAACGAGCGCGACTTTGTCTTTTGCTTCGTGAGCAGTCATTCCGACGAGCTGTTTCAGCTCGGCGACTTCTTCTTTTATCAATCCGGCTGATTCGCTGAAATGCTTGGTAGCGACGGAAAGATGCCCCGAAAGCTGGTTAAACTGGACGGCAATCTCCTTGCCCTGCTCGCCGATAGCGTTGACCTTTGAAAACATCGGCTCAATCCTTTCCTCGACGCGGCTGACCGTATTGACTGCTTTTTTAACCAAAAACGCAATTACGATCAGAGCAATCGCCATCACCACAAAGCAGACGGCGATTACGATTGATGCAATCATCATCCAAAATTGCGGATCGCTCGTGTTCATAACGTTAATTCCTTATTTGTTTTCTTTCGGAAGCTCTAAAACTCCTTCTTCAGGCTGAAACGAAACTCCCTGTTGCGTCAGCGGCGGAGCGCTTTCCAGACGTTCTTTCTCTTCCTGATAGGCTTCTTTTCCGGCTTCAATGGCGTCGGAAAAAGGATTTCTGCGAGTAGCAACTTCTTTCGCTTTTTCGGTTAGCTCGCCCGCTCTTTCCTGCGCCGTGTGATAAAGCTCGCTCGCTCTTTCGCGCGTAACTTCATAATAATCACCGGCTTTTTCGCCGACCAAAGCAGCGGTTTCCTTTGTTTTATCTAAGCCTTTACGGGTCGCATCGGCAATATCTTCACGCAGTTCGTGACCTGATTTCGGCGCGAACAGCAGAGCCAAAATCGCTCCGATTCCGCCGCCGACCAGCAAATAAGTCAATTTCGTAGTCGTGCTG
>DATHTS010000329.1:0-1836 GCA_035462935.1 Pyrinomonadaceae bacterium | reverse complement strand
TGGAGCAGCGCGATTTTGAAAACTGGCTGAGCGGAAACGTTTCCAATCAAACGCCGGTTCAAGCCGGAGAAGATTTGTTCCAAAACCGTCTCGGCTGCGCTTCCTGCCACCAGCAGAATGATCAGGGCAGAGGTCCGTCGCTTAACGGCGTCTTTGGCAAGGAAGTCAGGCTCACAGGCGGTCAAATTGTAACGGCGGATGAGGAATATATCCGCGAATCTATTTTGAACCCGCAAGCTAAACTCGTTGAAGGCTATCAGCCGATTATGCCGACCTTCAAGGGGCAAGTTACCGAGGAACAGCTTGTTTCGCTCATAGCTTATATCAAATCTCTGGGCGGAAACACCACGACCGGAACAACCACGCGCGGCGGCAGCCCTAATACGGGCGCGAATACGGCGGTCGGAAATACTACAAGCAGTGACGCTCAGACCAACACGCTAGTTCCGAGACGGGCTGACAGGGGCGATACAAATAGTCAGGGAAGCAATCCGAATGCGCCGGGGACGACAAACAGTCAACCGAGATAATCGAACCGAAGAATCCGAGAGTAGTAAAAGTTATGGAGAACGTAGAAGCAACAAATTTTACTGAAAAACCGAGATTAAATTATTTAACTAACGGCTATACCATAAAATCTTGGCTTTTGACTAAAGACCATAAACGCATTGCGATTATGTATCTGATAGTCGTGACAATCTTTTTTATGGTCGGCGGTTTGTATGCCGCCAGTATCCGTCTGGAACTTTTGACGCCGGAAAGCGATTTATTTGAAACCGCGACTTATAACAAAGTATTCACCCATCACGGCATTATAATGGTGTTCTTTTTTCTGATTCCGGCAATTCCCGCAATTTTAGGAAACTTTTTAATACCGCTGATGATCGGCGCGAAAGACCTCGCCTTTCCGAAAGTCAATCTTTTAAGCTGGTATATCTATATGGTCGGCGGCGCGTTCACGGTTTGGGCTTTGCTGCAGGGCGGCGTTGATACCGGCTGGACTTTTTACACGCCTTACAGCACGACGTTTTCCAATACGTGGGTGCTGGCGGTCGGACTCGGCGTTTTTATCAACGGATTCTCCTCAATTCTGACCGGCTTGAATTTTATCGTAACCATTCACACGATGCGCGCGCCCGGAATGACCTGGTTTCGTTTGCCGCTCTTTGTTTGGGCGCATTACGCGACCAGCTTGATTATGATCCTGGGAACGCCTGTAATCGCCATCACGATTTTGCTTCTCGCGCTCGAGCGCGTCGCGCAAGTCGGCATTTTCGATCCGGCAATCGGCGGCGACCCGATTTTGTTCCAGCACCTTTTCTGGTTCTATTCGCACCCGGCGGTTTATATTATGATTTTGCCGGGAATGGGAGTTATCAGCGAATTGGTTTCCAACTTTTCGCGCAAGAAGATTTTCGGTTACGAATTTATCGCCTTTTCCTCGATTGCGATTGCCGTTTTCGGTTTTATCGTCTGGGGACATCATATGTTCGTCAGCGGGCAGTCAATTTATGCCGGGATGGTTTTCTCCCTGTTGACGATGGTGGTTGCCGTTCCCTCGGCGATTAAAGTGTTTAACTGGACGGCGACGCTTCATCGCGGCTCGATTTCATACGATACGCCGATGCTCTACGGTTTATTTTTCATCGGACTGTTTCTCATCGGCGGATTAACCGGCGTCTTTCTCGGAACAATGGGATTTACCGTTCACGTCCATGATACTTACTTTGTCGTGGCGCATTTCCACTACGTGATGGTCGGCGGGCAAGTTATGGCGTATCTCGGCGGTATCCACTACTGGTGGTCGAAAATGACCGGAAAGATGTATTCCGAGTT
>DATHTS010000328.1:0-6647 GCA_035462935.1 Pyrinomonadaceae bacterium | reverse complement strand
ATCTTCGACGATTGATTCAAGCTGCGAGGCGGAAATCGGGCGTTTTTCGCAGGCGCGGAGAAGCCCGTTCATAATCTTGTTGCGCTCGAAAATCTCGCGGCGACCGTCTTTTTTGACGACCATATAGGGAATTTCGTCAATCCGCTCGTAAGACGTAAAACGCCTGCCGCATTCGAGACATTCGCGGCGTCGGCGAATAGAACCGCCGTCTTTCGACTCTCTCGAATCAACAACCTTATCTTCCTGATGTCCGCAAAAAGGGCAACGCATAGGGATTTTGGATTTTGGATTTTGGATTTTGGATTTTCCAAATTTGAAACCCACTATTACAGAACAGGAGATAAAGAAACTCTAAACTCTTGACTATAAACTCTAAACTATTAAAGGATAATAACTGCAAAATAATTTAGAGTTTATAGTTTATAATTTATAGTTAAGAGCTTTATTCTCTTTGAATTCTCTCCTTAATCTGTCAATTTAATTACTGACCTTGGGCGACTGTTAGCCGACCGTTTTTCTCGTGTTCGATTTCTTCGACCGCGTGTTCGCTCGACAGCAGATTTCTAAAGCGCGAAATGCTGATGTCGCCGTGTAAAAAGTAATATATTCCGAAAATAATGGCGGGCGCAAAATAAACCAGGTGCATTGCAATCGAAACTGCCATTGCTAACTCTCTTTCAATGTTCAAAAATATCAAGCCGCTCGCAGTTGCCGCGTGAAACGCGCCCGCCGCGCCGCCCGGCGTCGGCACAATCGAACCGATTGCCGCCCAGCCCATTATAAACAGCGCGTCGCTGAAATTGAGCGGTAAATCGAAAGCTAAAAGAACAAACCACGTCGGGATGGCAATCGTCAGCCAGAGCAAAATCGTCCAAAACGTAACCAATACGATTTCCCGCCAATCGCGCAAAATCTGCAAAGATTTCGCAAGCTGTCTCAAAATACTCATTAAAATTCTTTTGAGACGGCGCGGAAAGATTTTTTTATCAGTAAACCCGTTTGCCCAATCAATGATCTGCGGCGAAAATCTTTGAAACAAAATCAAACCCAGAAATCCTACAAAAACGCCCGCTAACATTAAAATACCAACAAACTGCACATAAGCAAACTCGGTTTCGCGTCCTGCCGGAGCATTAAACCACAAAAGATTGACGGCAAAAAAACAAATCAGCGAAGCGAGATCGAAAATTCGCTCGACGCCGAGCGTAACGAGAGCCGCGCTCGGACGCACGCGCTTGTCGCGCATCGGAAGCCACATCGGGCGAATAATTTCGCCCGCGCGCCCGACTAAAAAGATCGCCGCAAACCCCACGGTTGTAGTAGCAAAAAGCTCTTTTAAAGAAGTCGGCGTTATCGGTTCGAGCAAAACCTGCCAGCGTTTCGCCCGCAAAAGATAGCCGAGACAGATAACCAAAACCGCCGCGATTATATAAAAGGCATTTGCCCTTTGAAAGGATTGTCTGACCTCCGCCCAATCCAGATTCCGCCCGAAAAACCAGAAGATAAAAACGGCGAATAAAAACAGTAGAATAAATTTTATATATTTTCGCAAATCTATTTCCGCCAGAGAATGTTTATTTGTAAGCGTGTTTTCAAAACTCGGCTGCATTGCTTACAGTTTTATAAAACACGCAATAAAGACAAAAGATTACAGTATTTTATTGAAAAAATTAAACCGCAGACGAGGTATTTCGTTTTTGGCGACTATGTTCAAGCCTGAAACCAAAAGACAAGCGATTGTTGAATTTCACTGATTTTTACAATATTTTGCTTCTCAATAAACTTTTTTCATTTTTTTCTGATTCTAATTTCCTTTTTCCTGCGCGTTAGTGTTTGAGGGCAAAACAAACGGACTTCGAATATTAATTTTTTACGCATCAGGAGAACAAAATGAGAAAATTATCTCAATATTTTTATTTCGCATTTTTAATGATTACTCTGGCTTTTACGACCGGCGCATTCGCTGACGTAAAAATCAAATCGCGGCAAACCGCCGCCGGACAGTCTTACGAAAACACGACTTACATCAAAGGCAAACGCCAGCGCACCGAATCAATGGGCGGAAAGATGATTACGCTGACCCAATGCGATTTGCGCCGCAGCGTTCAGCTCAATCCGCAAGCTAAAACTTACCTTGTCAGCTTATTCGAGCAAAATCAATCCGAAATCCAAAATCCGAAATCCAAAATCGAAAATGACGGCGTGGTTCGCGCGGGCGGAACAATCACTTCAACCATTACTTACAAAGACACGGGCGAAATCAAAAAGATGTTCGGCTACACGGCGCGGCACATCATCACGACGATGGAAACGGTTTCATCGCCCGATTCCTGCAATCCGATGAACAGCAAGATGCAGATTGACGGCTGGTATATTGACGCGGCTTTCGCGCTCGATTGTGATTGGGGTAAATACGCTTCCGGTTACACGCCTTCGGCGAAAAACGGCTGCCGTGACAAATATCAAACGAAAACCATCGGAAACGGCAAGCGCGGTTATCCGGTTTATGAAAAGATGACCATGTTTGATGAAAGCGGAAAGGAAAGCTTCTCGACCGTCAATGAAGTCCTTGAAATTTCAAACGCCACACTCGAAGCCGCACTTTTTGATGTTCCGGCTGATTACCGCGAAGCGAAAAACTCTGTGGAATTGTATGCCGCTTCTAGTACGAATAACAGTGGTAACAGCGCTGCGAAAATCCAGAAAAGCGACGATGATGTTCCGACCAATTCGGGAACGGCTGCCGGAATCAAAGATGCCGCGCAGGCGAATACGGGCATTCCAACAACGGTTGGTCCGAAAAAAGCGGGCGTGGTTCGCATCGGCTTGACAAACGTGAAAACCGGCGCGGTCGGCGAAGGAATCAACGCGGCGGAGCTCGCCGGAGCGATCCAATACACGCTGGCTGATTATTTGAAGGGAACGAATATCGAGCTGGTTCAAATAGAAGCAAAGCTGGCTTCGGCAATTGATTCGGAAGCCAAGCAAAAAGAATGCGATTACGTGATTTACGCGCAGGCTTCGCATAAAAAAGGCGGAGGCGGTTTCGGCGGTTTCGGCAAAATCGCTCCGGTTCTGGGCAACGTTGTTCCCTTGGCTGGAATGAGCGGAAACGTAGCGGGCGCGGTCGCCGGACAGGTCGCTGCAAACGTGATTTACACGGCGGCGAGTGTTGCGGGCAACGTCAAAGCGAAAGACGAAATCTCGATTGACGCGAAACTCCAAGCTCCGGACAATACTTCGCCGGTTTTAACAAAACAGGTCAAAGCGAAAGCCAAATCCGACGGCGAAGATATTATTTCTCCGCTAGTTGAGCAAATCGCGCAGGCGATTGTTGACGCGGTCGCTAAATAACCTCAGTTTGAAAAAAAATAAAAGAAAGGTAAAAGCGTAAGTTCTAATTAAACCTCGCTTTTACCTTTTTACTTTTTACTCTTCACTTTTACTGAACCACTTCCATCATCAAAGCCGTCAAAAAATTATTCTGCACAACTTTGCTGTTCGGCAGTTCGCTGTGACCTTCGCAAAAGAATGTTGCGGAAACCGGGAAAGCCGTTCTAAAAAGCGAATTACGATAATTTTGCTGGGCAATTGTCTCGGCAAGAACGGAACGCCGCGTTACGCGACCATCACCGGGCGCGTAAAGAAGATTTCTTATTACTTTAGAGTTTACTTTTTCGCCTTTTGAATTTCGGAAACTATTCGCATTAAACTCGGTAACCCACCTGTTCGTTTTTTCATCACGGCGGATAATCGCTCCGTCCACCGTATTTTCACAATCGCTTCCGAAAGCGAAAAAGGCTATGCTCGCGGGCACGGCGGTATCAGCGTCGAGGGCTTGGTGAAAATGTCTGGCGCGGTTTAGAACGGCTTCAAGATACGCGTCCAAATCATCCAAAGAAGTTGTTCCGTATTCATTGAACTTTCCGGCAAGGGTAGGGTCCGGCGTGACAAAATTAGTGCGAAATTGGGTGTCTGTAACTGCCGACCAACTATATCTTTTCCAAGTTTCCGAATTATACAAATCTACTTCCAAAGGCTTTAAATCTTCATCGTAAAATTTCGCGGTATTCTGATGAGGCAAAAGCTGAAAAATGGCGGGCGATGAAATTGCCACTTCACTCGATAAACTCGAGATTTTAAATTTTCCGGTCGGAATAGGAACGCGATAGCCTTTCAGGAGCGATTCGAAAGCCTCCATCGAGCCTTCGTTCGGCACGCCGAACATAAAAATTTTGTTGAAATGTTTCGCGCCCGACCAATCCGGCTTCGGCTGCGCCCCGTTGTTCGGCAAATCTCTCTCGCCATACATCGCCGCATATCGCACAATCAAGCCGCCCATCGAATGCGCGATAACATTAAAACGCAAAGCCGGTTTTCCCAATTTTTGTTTCAATTGTTCGAGGTCTTTAGCCAGCTTATTTGCATTTTCCACGTTATCCAGCCGCCAATCGTATGAGAAAACGTAGAAAGTGTCTCTGTCGCCTTCCGCCCCCGGATTTTCCCAATCGCCTTCCTTGTAATTGCCGTAATTTTGCATCGTTTGAATCAAAGTCTGATAGATTGTAACTTCGGGCAAAAAGCTGAAAACCTTTGCTTTTTCGATAATCCGGCGGGGCACCAGCGAATCCTTATTCTTCGACAAATCAGGCGAAATCGGCAATCTCAGGCTGTCGTTCTTGGCATCATTAAAATTCAACCAGGCAATTTCATCTGTTTCGGGATTTACCAGCTCGCTGCCTAAAATACCCGGAATGATAATGACCGGGCGCTTACCCGTTTGCGCTTTCGCCGTAGCGAAAATCGCTTCCAGATTCGGAACTCTTTTTAATTTGACGCAGCCCGAAGCGAAAACGGAAAACGTTAAAAGCAGAACAACATATATTCTGACTGATTTTTGCGACATATTTTATTTAACTTCCCCTAATCTTCCTTGTTCCAGCGGCGGTTTATCAAACTCGCCGTAAATCCCGCGCCAAAGCCGTTGTCAATATTGACGACCGTCACATTTGAAGCGCAGGAATTGAGCATTCCCAAAAGCGCGGCGACCCCGCCGAACGACGCGCCGTAACCGATTGAAGTCGGCACGGCAATCACGGGAACTTTTACAAGACCGCCGACGACCGAAGGCAGAGCGCCTTCCATTCCGGCGGCGACAATCACGACGCGCGAATTCTGCAAAATTTCCCGCTCGGATAAAATCCGGTGAATTCCCGCGACGCCCGCGTCCCAGATTCTTTTCACGCGATTGCCCATCGTTTCCGCCGTCAGCGCGGCTTCTTCGGCGACGGGAATATCGCTCGTCCCGGCGGTTACGACCGAAATCTCGCCTTGCCCCAAATCCTCTCTTTCGCGCCAGACGCGAATTACTTTCGCAGTTTCGTGCCATTCGGCTTCGGTATAAACGTTGCGAATTTCTCCATAAACGTCCGCATCCGTGCGCGTAATCAAGACATTCGGCGAGCGGGCGATCAATTTTTCAAATATTCCGACCACCTGCTCGCGCGTTTTCCCCTGCCCGAAAATCACTTCGGGAAAACCCTGCCGCGAGGCGCGGTCGTGATCAATCCGTGCGAAACCGATGTCTTCGTAAGATAGGTTTTTGAGCCTCTGCGTTGCATCTGAGGTTGAAATTTCGCCTTTGCCGTGTGAGTTCAAAATCGCCTCAATCTCGTTTGAATTCATAATCTTACTTTCGCATTTTACTACAAATATTAACCGCCAACGCAAATTCTTAAGAAAAATTTAAATTATTTTTGCCAAATTTTGATTTGCAAAACCGGCGGAGTTGGCTTATCAAATATCTATGGAATTAACCGTCGCCATCACGGGAGCATCAGGCACGATCTACGCTTACCGGACTTTGCAGCTTTTAGCCGCGAGCGAAGCGGTTACGAGCATAAATTTGATAATGTCCGGCACTTCCGTAACGGTCGCGCAGGTTGAGACGGGCGCGAATCTGCGCGAGGCGAGCGTGGAAAAAATAAATGAATGGCTCGGTTTTGAGAAAAATTCAAAACTCATTCGCTATTGGCGGCTCGACAATCTTGCCGCCAAACCCGCGTCAGGCTCAAACAAGCAGGAAGGAATGATAATCGTCCCGTGTTCGATGGGAACGCTCGGCGCGATTGCTTCCGGTGCGGGAACGAATTTGATTCATCGCGCGGCGGATGTTTGTTTAAAAGAAGGCAGAAAGCTGGTTTTAGTTCCGCGCGAAACACCCTATAATGCGATTCATCTGGAAAATATGCTGAAACTTTCCCGCGCCGGAGCGCGAATTCTGCCCGCGAGTCCCGGCTTTTATCATCGCCCGCAGACGATTGGCGAGTTGGTTGATCATTTGTGTTTTCGGATTTTAGACCAATTCGATATTCCGCATTCGCGCAAATCCGAATGGTCGGGCGACGAAATTTCGCACGGAGAATAGAAATGAAAAACAAGGAAAATTTAATTGGATTTTTTCTATTGCCTTTGCTGATTCTTACAGTTCTCCTTAACGTTTCGGCTCAAGAACGTTTTGTAAAACCGATTGACGAAGGTAAAACGAACGCTTCTTTTAACGCATTTCGCAGCAAATTGATTGAAGCCGTCAAAAAGCGGGACAAGAATTTTGTTATCAGTATTCTCGACCGTAATATCAAAAACAG
>DATHTS010000327.1:0-1751 GCA_035462935.1 Pyrinomonadaceae bacterium | reverse complement strand
TCTTTTCAATTAATTCCTCTCGTAATTTTAAATCTGAACCATTAAATTCAGAAACAGCAACGGAAAAACTGCTTAGATATTTGAAATAGTATTTATTATCTTTCCAATTTTTAGAATTTCGATTGAATCTGAATTTCAATTCAAATTTATTTGCTGTGGAGCGCCGGATGTAAAGTTTATCCAAGGCTTTAGACCAGTTGGTCGTAATTGGAATCGCTAAATAATATATGTTAGGTAGTTCATTAAATTCATAATTCATTAACTGCTCTGCAACTTCTATCTCATTTATAATAGCTGTATATTCGTTTCTTCCCTTATCAAACGTAACTTTAGCATTGACTTCTCGTTCGTCAATAACAAGTCTGAATTTACCTAGTGTGTTTTCCTTTATTTTAATCACTTTCTAACTAAACAATCCATCAACATATCTCTCAGGATCAAAAACCATCAAATCATCTACCTTTTCGCCGATCCCAACATAACGAATCGGTAAATTCAATTCTTTGGCAATCGCCACCGCAATTCCACCTTTTGCCGTGCCGTCGAGTTTGGTTAAAACAATTCCCGTAACGTCAGCAACTTTCATAAATTGCCGTGCTTGCTCAAGCCCGTTTTGTCCGGTTACGGCGTCAATTACGAGCAGAGTTTCGTGCGGCGCTTTTTCGACTTCGCGCCCGGCGACTCGTTTCATTTTTTCGAGTTCCGCCATCAGGTTCGATTTATTGTGCAGGCGTCCGGCGGTGTCAACTATCAAAACATCTGAGCTTCGTGATTTTGCGGCTTTCAGGGCGTCGAACAAAACGGCTGCCGGGTCGGTTCCCTGTTTTTGCTGGATGAGCGGGACTCCGGCGCGTTCCGCCCAGATTTCGAGCTGGTCGGAGGCGGCGGCGCGGAATGTGTCGGCGGCGCAGATCAGGACGCCGTTGCCTTCGTCTTTAATGCGGTTGGCGAGTTTGCCGATGGTCGTGGTTTTCCCGACGCCGTTGACGCCGACGACCATTAAAACGTAGGGTTTGATATCGAGGTCATATTTCGTTTCGTCCGCCACGCCGCGCTCTTCCGAGTGATGCAGAATGTCCAAAAGCTCTTTTTTCATCGCCCGTTTCAAAGCGTCGAGATCGTTGATTTCCTGACGGGATACGCCTCGCCGGACGGCATCCAAAATTTGCAGCGTCGTCGCAACGCCGATGTCGGTGGAAATCAGCATTTCTTCCAGTTCGTCGAGAAAGGCTTCGTCAATCTGCTTGCGGTTTTCAAAAATCGTGTCGAGTTTGTTGTTGATGGAATGCCGCGTTTTTTCAATCGCCTTGCTGAAACGCACGCCGAGTTCCTTCTCGACGGCTTCCTCCTGCGCCTTGAGTTCTTCGATGGATTTATCAAGTCCTAAAACCGAGGTCGAAAACGGGTCTTCCTTTTTTCTTTTCCAAAAAAATGCCATAAATAAATTCCTTCACTGTTTATAATTTCAAAAATCAAGATTATAAACAAATAGGCGAAAAATTGTCAGTTGCGAGGAATGTAAAGTTTTTTGAAACGGGTCAGAACCATTTGCGGCAGCGAATGGTTTTACGTTTTTTAATTGAATCTTTAATGAAATCTTTCGAGTTTTTTACGTTAAACCGCCCGCTACCGCAGGCGGTTCTGACTTGTTTTTTTGAATTTTCCCGCAAATGCTGGCAAAGCGAGTAATTTTTTAAGTATAATATTCGGAACAAGTCTAACAACATCAAAAATAAGGAGAGGAATTTTAT
>DATHTS010000326.1:0-1640 GCA_035462935.1 Pyrinomonadaceae bacterium | reverse complement strand
GAAGATATTAAATAAATGTTATTTTTGTTTGATACAAACGTTATTTTGCTTTATTTGCGAAATCCTGTATTTAAACAATTTATTAATAACAATTACAAACCTTTCGATTCTCAAGATTCGGCTGTGATTTCCGTCGTTAGTGTCGGCGAACTTAAATCTTTGACAATAAAAAACAAATGGGGAAAACTGCGAGTTAAGGACTTGGAAGATTTTCTTTCAAGATTTGTCATTGCCGATATTAATAATGAGGATATACTTCAGCGATATGCCGAAATCGACGCGTTCAGTCAGGGCAGATTGAGCGGTAAGCCTTTGAAAATGTCGGCGCGGAATATGGGCAAAAACGATCTTTGGATTGCGGCGACGGCTTGGGTTTTGGGCGCGGTTCTTTTAACGACGGATAACGATTTCGATCATTTGCAGGATGAATTTTTGCAGGTTGATAAAATTGAAATAGATAAGACTATTTGATGTTGAAACTAGCTTACATTTTTCCGGGACAGGGAAGCCAAGCGGTTGGAATGGGAAAGGATTTATATGATAATTTCCCGGCTGCCAAACAGGTCTTTGAAGAAGCGGACGAGGCGCTCGGTTTTAAATTATCGGAGATGTGTTTTGCCGGAGACGAAGCTGATTTGCAATTGACGGCGAACACGCAGCCCGCGATTTTGACGACTTCGGTTGCCGCATTTCGCGCGATGGAAAGTGAAGGTTTTCCGATGCCGGATTTTGTCGCCGGGCATAGTTTGGGCGAGTATTCGGCTTTGGTCGCGGCAGGTTCTTTGAGCTTAACCGACGCGGTGAAAACCGTTCGCAAGCGCGGAACATATATGCAGGAAGCAGTTCCGGTCGGAGTTGGGGCGATGGCGGCGATTTTGGGTTTGGATTTGGAGACGATTGAAGCGGCTTGCAGCGAAGCCGCCGATGGGCAGGTTTGCAGCCCGGCGAATATAAATTCGCCCGCGCAGGTGGTAATCGCCGGAAACGCGGAGGCGATTGACCGCGCCATTGAGATTTTAAAGGAGAAGGGCGCGAAGCGAGCGATAAAGTTAAATGTTTCCGCGCCTTTTCATTGCGCTTTGATGAAGCCCGCGCAGGAAAGATTGGCGGAAGATTTGCGGGAAATTGATTTTCAGGATTTAAGATTTCCGATTATCGAAAACGTTTCCGCCGAAGCGAATACAAAAGGCGAGCGAGTGCGCGAAGCGTTAATAAATCAGGTTTCCGCTCCGGTTTTGTGGAGGCAGTCGGTTGAAAATTTAATAAATCAAGGTGTGGAAACCTTTGTCGAAGTCGGCGCGGGAAAAGTTTTATCGGGTTTGGTTAGACAAATTAACCGTGACGTTCGCAGTTTGAACGTCGAAAATTCAGCCGGTTTGAAGGAAGCATTAAATAATTTATAAAAGGGAACAGGAGAATTTATGTCAGAAGTACAAGATAAAATCAAACAAATAATTGTTGACGAATTAGGGGTTGACGAGGCGGAAGTTACGGAAAACGCTCGTTTTATAGAAGATTTAGGCGCGGATTCGCTCGATTTGGTCGAACTCGTGATGCGTTTGGAAGAGGAATTCGACATCGAAATCCCTGACGAAGACGCGGAAAAAATCCTCAGCGTGCGCGACGCTTACGCTTACGTC
>DATHTS010000325.1:0-5369 GCA_035462935.1 Pyrinomonadaceae bacterium | reverse complement strand
AAAACCGGCGGCGACAAATCGGCGGACGCGCCCGCGTTTTGATAAAAAGTCACTTGATACGCGATGATTTTCAACTCTTTATTCAGCCCGAGTCGATAATCCGCCGAATACGGATGCCGCTTCCCGGTCATCCGCATATCTTCCATCCGGTGAAGCGCATATTTTACCGGACGTTTTGTTAGCTGCGCTCCGACCGCGCAAAGCGCCGCCCATGCATTCGCCTGATCTTCCTTCCCGCCGAAACCGCCGCCGAGCCGCGTAACGTCAACCTCAATCAAATTCATCGGCAAAGCCGTCACCTGGGCGACGCACCGCTGCACGGCGGTCGGACCTTGAGTTGAAGAATAAATCTTCAACCCGCCCTGCTCGGTCGGAATCGCATAAGCGCCCTGCGTTTCGATATAAAGATGTTCCTGCCCGTTTACATCGGCGCGACCTTCAAAAACGTATTCGCAGTTTTTGAAAGCATTTGCGGAATCGCCCAATTTGAAATGTTTCGGCGGAACGATTAAATCGTTTTTCGCGGCGGCAACACGCGGATCGGTAACGACTTCGAGCGGCTCTATTTCCGCTTTGATTAGTTTCGCCGCGTGTCGTGCTTGCTCTTCCGTTTCCCCCAAAACAAGCGCAATCGGCATTCCCTGAAAATGAACCTCATCTTCGGCAAACAAAGGCTCGTCGTGAATAATATTTCCGATTTCGTTATCGCCGATTAAATCTTTTGCCGTTATGATTTTGACCACGCCAGCGCACTTTTCGGCTTCCGCTAAATCAACATTCAATAATTTCCCGTGTGCGATAGGCGAATCATAAACGCAGGCGAACAGCGTCCCTTGAATCAAAGGAACATCATCCAAATAAACTGATTCGCCGCGAACATGTGATTTGGAGTCTATATTTTTCATCTGATTTTAGGCGGTTTTCAATTCTTTTAACTGTTCGGCGACGGCGCGGATAAATTCCTTGTTTGCTGCCAAAGTTTCAATGCTTTGTTTGATTTCCGTCGTTTCATCCGACAAATCTTTTTCCATTACTTTCCTTAGTTCGGCATTTATTTGCGTTTGATACGGCGCGGCATTCGAATCGGAAGCGCGTTTTTTGAAATGTTCCAAAACGTCCGAATCGAGCCGCAATGTTACCTGAACCTTGATATTCGAAGGCGAAATATCTTCGGGCTTGGCAACCCGCGTCGTGCGGCGAAAACGATATTTGCCCGGCTTTTGAATATCATCGTCCGTCCAGCCTTTTTTCATCGCTTCGTCGTATTCTTCCTGCGTAACTTCCAAAATCAAATCTTTATCGGTTTTGCTCATAATAAATCTTTTCCTCTTTCGACTTTCCTTTGCGGGCGGAAATTATTCTGATAATTTCATCGTCGGTCTCATCGGCGCGGACGGTGTATGAAACTCTCAAAAGACGTTTTGATGAATTGCCAATGCGAACAAAACGAATCTCGGAAATGTCCGAATGCTCATCGTCATAATCTTCAACCGCGTTTGCATCGAGAAAAGTTTCCGCCGCCTCTCTGAAAGTAACCCCGTCGTGTTTCTTTTCATTTTCGGCGGCTTTGCTCTCGTCCCATTCAAACGTCATTATTTGATTGTCTTTACTTGTAATTATTTGTCAAGATAATTTGAAAATTAAATAAGCAGATTTGTCGTTTAGGTTAGGTTTGGAACCTATATTTTTTATTAAGTCAAAAATTAGAAATACTCAACATCGGTAATTTCAAATATTTGTCCTGTAACAATTCCACAGGTTTTGCTTGTATCTGCAACATCTTTTACATTCTTCATTTTACCCGTAACAATTGCGTCATTGCTTCTCTTAAACCAATCAGACCAAGGAGGTTCAAAAGCAAATCTTGAGTAGATTGCGTATTTCCCGTCGCCGTTATACTTTTTGAAATCATCTGGAGTGAAAAGCTCTATGCAATTACTTCGATATCGCTTCACCAGCCTAGCCGGAAATCTGACTGTTACACCGTTATCGAGTTGTGAAATTTCTTCACCTGTGAGATTTTGAATGGTCAGGGAATTTTTATGAGTATCAGATAAATCATTTTCCTGTTTCATACAATTAAAAGCAAAAATACTGAGAAAAAGTATTAAGACTAACGGTATGATTGGACCTTTTTTGTTCTTCATTTCTGAACCTCTATTTCTATTCCAAATAAATCAACGAAATGCACAATAAAAAGCTGCCGCAAAAGCAGTCTTTTATATTCCGCCGAACCGCGCACGTCGGAAATCGGGCTGATTTCGGTTTGCAGAATTTCGTTTGCTTGGAGAACGGTTTCCTCGTTAATTTCTCTGCCGCGTAAAAATTGGGAAGTTTTTCGCAGATACAAAGGAATCGGCGCGACGCCGCCTGCCGAAACGTGCGCTTCCATTATCAATTCATCTTCCATTTTTAGAGAAATCGCCGTGTTTACCGAGGCAATATCCAAGAAGGTTCTCTTGCTGACCTTTTCAAAATTGAAATGCGTGAAATTTTTGCGAAAGCGGATTTTTGTAACAAATTCATCTTCGCTTCGAGCCAGAGTTTTATAGCCGAGATAAAAATCTTTGAGCGGCAATTCGCGCTCGTTGTTAAAAATGATGGAGGCGTTGAGAGCCAGAAACCAAGCCGTCATATCGCCAATCGGCGAGGCGTTGACGAAATTTCCGGCGAGCGTCGCCATATTGCGAATCGGCGTTGAGGAAACGAGTTTCAGGTGTTTATAGAGATTCGGAAACAGGTTTTGCATCACGGGCGAAACGAGCAAATCGGTAACGGTTGCAGACGCGCCGATTTCGACAAAATCGCCGTTTTCTTCGATTTTTCTCAGTTCCAAATTATCGAAAAGATTTTCTGCCTCGGCGTAAACCATCTCTTCCGGTCGCTGAACATAGAGATCAGTTCCTCCACCAACAAAGGATTTGGGATTTGGGATTTGGGATTTGGGATTTGCCGGATTTATTTCCAAAAGGCGATTTTTTATGTCGGAAAAATATTCGGGAACAATTCCTTTCTCAATTGCAGCGGTTAAAATCGCCGCGTCTCCGCGTCTCCGCGTCTCCGCGTCGCACAAACGAATTGCCGCTCTTTCAATTGATTTGTAGCCGGTGCATCTGCAAATATTTCCGTCCATTGCGGAAATCGCCGCGTCCGGCGTTTTTTCGCTTTCATCAATACAAAATCCGGTGAGCGACATTACAAAACCGACGGTGCAAAAGCCGCACTGCGTTCCCGATTCGTCAACCATTGCCTGCTGGACTTCGGTTAATTCGCCGTTCGGTTTGTTGATTCCTTCGATTGTTACGATGTGTTTCCCGTTCGCGTTGGCAAGCGGCATCAGGCAGGAGGTTTGCGAGCGATATTTTACCGAATCGCCGTTTAACTCACCGACCAAAATCGTGCAAGCGCCGCAGTCGCCTTCGCGGCAGCCGATTTTCGTTCCCTTGAGATTTTTGTGATAGCGAACGAAATCAAGCACCGTCATTCCGGCGGGCAAACCGGTTTCGATTGTTTGATTGTTTAAGATAAATCGAATCATCAATAAAAATGGATAATGGATAACGGATAATGGATAATGTTTGTTTTTATTTTCCATTATCCATTATCCATTATCCATTTTCCGTTATTTCAAAACCTGCGAATCAAAATCACGCCGATTGTAATCAGCGTTACGCCCAGCACGCGCGGAAGGCTGATTTCTTTGACCGGAACATCGAGCAGCCCGTAATGGTCAATGACCAGAGTTACGAGCATCTGCCGGCGATGACAAGGCTGAAAGTCAGAGCCACGCAGAGACGCGGGACGAGCGTAATAGTCGCCGCGACGAAAAACGCGCCCAGAATTCCGCCCGTCCAGGCGACAATTGATGCGTTTTTCGCCAAAAGCAGATTTCCAAGCGGAATTCCTGTCGCCAGAAATAAAAAAAACGCGCGACCGCACCAACTACAAACGAAATAAAAGCAGATAAAACCGGGCTTCCGACGTGCCCTGCAAGCTTGTTGTTTATCGCCGCCTGCGTCGGCATCATCATTCCGGCGAGAATGAAAAGAAAATAATTGTTCAAAAATGAAGCCATTTATTTAATGGAAACGGATAATGGATAACGGAAAATTAAAGCAGCTTACAATTATCCATTATCCGTTTTCCATTTTCCGTTAGTATTCCGTTTTATCAGGCTTTTCCGCCCATTTCTCAAAAACCTGCAAAGCCTCTTCGCGCATAAAATTAACTATTTTCAGGTGTCTTTCCTCAAACGGTTTTTCAAGCTCGTCGTAAATAAACTGGTCGTCGAATTCGATTCTCGCCGCGTCCTCGCGCGTGCAGGCGTAAAAAACCTGCGCCGGACGCGCCCAGTAAATCGCGCCCAAACACATCGGACAAGGCTCGCAGGAAGTGTAAATCGCACAGCCGTCGAGTTGGAAAGAGTCAATTTTTTTGCACGCTTCACGAATCGCTATAACTTCGGCGTGCGCCGTCGGATCGTTGGTCGAGGTAACTCGATTCCAGCCTTCGCCGATGATTTCGCCGTCTTTAACGACGACTGCGCCGAAAGGTCCGCCGTCGTTCGCATCCATTCCCGTTTGCGCCAGAGCAATGGCGCGGCGCATAAATTGTTCGTCTTTTTCCGTCATTTATTTGTTTGTTAAGATTTTTGCGCCCTTGCTGATGCGCCTCTCTTCTGCTTTCTATTGAAAATCCCGAATATCCTTAAAAGGCTTCTCCTTATCCGTAAAATCCGGTCGGTAATAATACGAAGCCGATTCGTATTCCTGCATAAAGCCTTCTTCCATTTCCAAATCTTCGAGAAGCGAAACGGCTTCAAACCATTCGCCCTCAGAGATTCGACGCGAAAGCAGGATGTAGCGCGAGTCGGTGGCGGCTTTGTTTGTCGCGTAATATTGCGCCATCAGGGAAATTGCTGTTCGCGGCGACAGTTCCGCTTTTATCCACTTCAAGCTTTCCTCGATTCCCGCCAAATCGTTCGGTAAAACCAGCAGGCGAATCAGCAAGCCGCGTTTTAGCAAGCCGTTCTCGTCAAAAACTAATTCGTCGCCCGTCTGTCGAAACATTTCCTTTACAGCTTTTCGCGCAAAAGTCGTGTAATCGCGCACTTTTGAATATTGAAATCCGGCGTCGTTTTCCGCGTATTTCAGGTCGGGCAGATAAACGTCAACAATTCCGTCGAGCAGTTTTAAAACCTCCACCGAATCGTAAGCATTCGTGTTGTAGACAATCGGCAGCCGCAAGCCGTTTTCGGCGGCAATCAGGATAGCGCGAGCCATCTGCGCGGCAAAATGTGTCGGCGAAACAAAACCGATATTATGACAGCCTCGCGCCTGTAATTCGAGCATCATTTCGGCAAGCCGTTC
>DATHTS010000324.1:0-6571 GCA_035462935.1 Pyrinomonadaceae bacterium | reverse complement strand
CCGTCTGCAAAACCTTGCTCGCCGCCCGCCAAGGTCGAAACTTTTCCGTTTTCGATAACGCGGATGCGGTCGTTATAAGTGTCGGCGACGAAGATTTTGTCTTCAAAAACCGCGACGCCAATCGGCGCATTGAGAAGGGCTTGACCGGCTTCGCCGTCGGCAAAACCGCTTTGATTTTCGACACCGGCAATTAATTCGATTTCGCCGGTTGGTTTAATTTTTTTTATCGTATGCGTTCCCGAATCGGCGACAATCAAATCGCCGTTTTTATCAAAGGCGATTTGCGAAGGCGTGTTTAATTTATCGGTAAAAATCTGCGCCGTTCCGTCCTGCAAAACTCGCCAAATTTTCCCTTGCTCGCCGTCGGAGACATAAAGCGCGCCGTTTTTATCAAACGCCAAACCGAAAGGCTCGCCGAATTTTTCCGAAAGACCGGCGAAAGTTTTCGCTTTTGTCCAAGCGATTCTTTGCGGCTCGCTTTTACGGCAATTGGTTGAAATCAGGAGAAATAAGAATAAAAAAGCGGCGAATGTAAAAAAAACTGATTTTTTCATTTGCGGGTAAAGTCTGATACTATCTTCACACAAAATAATTTTGAGAACAAAGGGAGAAATTTAAGATGTTGACATTGCAGGATTTACTCGGACAAGAGAAGGGAAATGAGGCGGTCGAGCAGCTCAGCCGGAATCTGGGCGCGAATCAAACAAGTGTTAATTCGGCGATCCAGATGGCTTTGCCGGTGATTTTGGGCGGTTTGGCGCGAAACGCTTCCGACCCGCAGGGAGCGCAAAGTTTAAATAGCGCAATCGAGCAGGATCACGACGGAAGCCTTCTCGATAACTTGATGGGCTATCTCGGAGGCGGCGTAAGCCAGCCGCAGGCTAGCCGTCAAACAAACGGAATCGGCATTTTGGATCATATTTTCGGTAACAAACAAACCGAAATTGCAAAAGAAGTCAGCCAAAACACTGACCTCGATATGGGACAGGTTGCCCAATTGCTCATCACGCTCGCGCCGATTGTAATGAGTTATCTCGGCAAGCAAAAACAAGAGCAAAACCTCGATTCGGGCGGGCTTTCAAATTGGCTCGGCGGGCAGCGGCAGCAAATCGAGCAATCGCCGCAGGGCGGATTTTTAAACTCGATTCTCGACCGCGACGGTGACGGCTCTTCGATGGACGATTTGGCTTCGATGGCGGTTAACTATATGAAAAATCGCGGTTGAATTATAAATTTCCGATTGGTTAAAGAAGGTTAAATTAAAAATCTTCTTTTTTTGATGGAAACCGGTTATGAAATTTGGACCTGCGTCAAAAAACCGCCGTATCAATTTCAAAAACGTGAAATGCTTTCAGAGCGGTTCACGTTTTCTTTTTCGTAAAATAATTTTTTTGGGTTAAAATCAGCCTGAGGTGAAAATATGGCAGGCGACGTTCAGACAGTCCGTTCAACCGAAACTTATCTTCCGACGCAAACTTTTACTTTAGACTTTCATTCCGCGCGTTTGACCGAAGAGCAGTTTGAAGAATTGTGTCGCAATAACCGCGATTTAAAATTTGAAATGTCCGCCAAAGGAGAATTGATTATTGTGCCGCCGACAAGTCCTGAATCCGGATGGAAAAATACAAAATTAATAACGAGAACCGAACTATGGTCGGAAGAAGACCACACCGGAATCGTTTTCGATTCTTCGACAATGTTCACGCTGCCCAACGGCGCGAAACGCTCGCCCGACGTTTCCTGGATGACGAAGGAAAAATGGGAAAGTTTAAGTCCTTCGGAACGACAAAAATTCTCGCGTGTCGTGCCAGATTTCGTAATCGAACTGCTTTCGCCGACGGACAATCTTGCCGACACGCAGGCGAAAATGGAAGAATACGTCGAAAACGGCGTGCGGCTCGGTTGGTTGATTGATCCGGTTGAACAAAAGGTTCATATTTACCGCGCGGGCGGCGAAATAGAAATTCTGGATAATCCGGAAACGGTTTCGGGCGAAGATGTTTTGCGCGGTTTTGAATTAAACGTGCGGCAGATTTGGTGAATTTACAAGAGTTCTATCAGTTGACGCGGCTTCTCGAAAGGGCTAAACTCTTAATTTCAAACGTGGTGAGTTATAGCGACTTGCGACCACGAAAAAAATCGCTAAACAGCTCGTGAGTTTCAATTAAATATTTTTGACGAAAACTCTGTGCTGGTTTGGCGCGGAGTTTTTTGATTTTTGAGAAGATAGAATTTAGAGTTCATCTTTTTGATTTGTATGGAAGAGGAATCCGATAAAGCGAATTTGCCGAAGTCTCTCTATGATTTTTGTAGATATTGCGTAGCTTTCTTTGTTATCAGCTATGGCTGGGCGAAAATTATGGGGTCGCAATTTACTATTCTCGATTCGGAATTGGATAAACCGATGAGAGAAGTTTCAGGATTTTGGCTGACCTGGTATTATTTCGGCTATTCGCCTTTCTATGGGAATTTGATTGCTCTCGTCCAAATCGCCTGCGGCTTTTTGCTGCTTTATCGTAAATCCGTCTTGCTTGCTTCGTGCATTTTGTTTGGCGTCCTGTGAAACATTGTTTTGGTTGATATTTTTTACGGCGTTGATCCTAGCGGTCTTTTTACGGCAATTTTCCTGCAAACGGGAGTTATCATAATTTTAAGTTATCACCGGCAGGAATTAAAAGATTTCTTTTGGAACAGACAAAATTCTGTTTTTGCTCGAATCAAAAATACAAAAAAAGTTCGCTGGCTCAAAATATGTCTAATCGCTATATTTATATTTTTGCCGCCCGCCTGCACCTATTACATTGCCAATTATAACAATCGTTTTCCGACTGAGATTGACGGAAGCTGGAGAGTCTTAAACGCTTCTAATCCTGTTTTAGATGGCGGCGAACCGCTGACAAAAATCTATTTTGAATACAATCGGGCTTTTATGACGGTTTTCAGATTTGGAGACAACAAATGGAGAACGCATCATTTCGAGATCAACCCTGAAACTAAAGAAATAAATATCTGGAAAGAATGGTTATCCAAAAACGGAAAGGTTTTTACAGGAAAATATCAAATAATTAATGGGAAAATGATACTTGACGGTGCATTCACAGACTCTGAAAGACCGGTTAAAATCGAATTATCAAAAGAATAATTTTATGAGCAATTTTTTAGACTTACTAAAAGAAAAAATCGTCGTTTTCGACGGCGCGATGGGCACTGCTTTGCAAGGGCTGAATCTCCCGATTGAAGATTGGGGCGGGGCGAATTTTGAAAACTGCTCGGAAAATCTGCTTTACACGCGACCGGACGCGATTGAAAAAGTTCATACGGCGTTTCTGGAAGTCGGCTGCGACGTGATTGAAACCAACAGTTTCGGCGGCAGCGAAGTCGTTTTGCAGGAATTCGGAATTACCGAGAAAACTTACGATGTCAATAAACGCGCGGCGGAATTGGCGAAGCGTTTGGCGCGGGATTATTCGACCAAGGAAAAACCGCGTTTTGTCGCCGGTTCAATCGGACCTGGAACGAAATTGCCGACGCTGGGACACATTACATTTCGGGATTTGAAAGACGCTTATCGTGAGCAGGTTCGCGGGCTTTATGACGGCGGATCGGATTTGTTTATTGTCGAAACCTGTCAGGATTTGCTGCAAACGAAGGCGGCGCTGGCGGCGATTTTTGAGTTTTTTGAGAGAGAAAAAGTAAAAATTCCGGTTATCGCGCAGGTAACAATCGAAGTTTTCGGCACGATGCTCAACGGCACGGAAATCGGCGCGGCTTTGACGGCGCTCGAGCCGTTTCCGATTGACGTTATCGGGATGAACTGCGGAACGGGTCCGAAACAGATGGCGGATTCGCTCAAATATTTGTGCGAAAATTCGCCGCTTCCGGTTTCGGTTTTGCCGAACGCCGGTTTGCCGGAAGTTAAAGACGGCGCGCAGCATTACGATGAGACGCCTGAAAGTTTTACATCGCAAATCGTCCATTTTGCAAAAGATTTCGGCGTGAATATTGTCGGCGGATGCTGCGGCACGACGCCCGAACATTTGAAAATGACGGTCGAGGCGATGCGGAACATTTCGCCGAAACAGCGCGATGCAAAATTGCAGCCTTCGGCTTCCTCGATTTATTTCCAGCAGCCTTATCAGCAGGACGCTTCGTTTTTGATTGTCGGCGAGCGCGTGAATGCTTCCGGCTCGAAAAAAATGCGCGATTTGCTTGAGGCGGAAAATTGGGATGGACTTGTCAATCTTGCAAAATCGCAGGAAAAAGAAGGCGCGCATATCCTTGATGTGAACGTTGATTTTGTCGGGCGCGACGGCGTTGCCGATATGCACGAGCTTGTTTCGCGGCTGGTTACAAACGTGAAAATTCCGTTAATGCTCGATTCAACCGAGTGGGAAAAGATGGAAGCGGGACTGGAACACGCGGGCGGAAAGTGCATTTTGAATTCCACGAATTATGAGGACGGCGAGCCTCGATTTTTCAAGGTTCTGGAACTGGCAAAGGAATATGGCGCGAGCGTTGTCATCGGTTTAATTGACGAAGAAGGAATGGCGCGGACAGCCGAAAATAAAGTGAAAATCGCCCGCCGCGCTTTTAAAAATGTAACCGAATTCGGCATTGAATCGCACGATATTTTCTTTGACCCGCTCGCTTTGCCGATTTCAACCGGAATCGAGGAAGACCGCAAAAATGCGGAAGAAACGATAAAAGCAATTCGCCAGATCAAAGAAGAAATGCCCGAAGCGAACATTATTTTGGGCGTTTCCAATATTTCTTTCGGCTTGAATCCAGCGGCGCGTGTCGTTCTAAATTCCGTTTTTCTGCACGATTGTGTGGAAGCGGGAATGAATTCAGCGATTGTAAATGCGAGCAAAATTCTGCCTTTGAATCGTTTTAACGAACACGAAATCGAAGTCGCGCTGGATTTGATTTACGACCGGCGGAAATTTGAAGGCGACGTTTGCCTTTACGATCCGCTGACCGAATTTACAACGCTTTTCGAGGGCAAAACGACCAAATCAATGAAGCCCGACGTTTCAAATCTTTCGATTGAAGAAAAGCTGAAACACCACATCATTGACGGCGAAAAAATCGGGTTGGAAGATAATTTGAAAATCGCGCTCGAAAAATATCCGCCTTTGGACATTATCAACAACATTTTGCTTGACGGAATGAAAGTTGTCGGCGATTTGTTCGGAAGCGGGCAGATGCAGCTGCCTTTTGTTTTGCAGTCGGCGGAAGCGATGAAAACGGCGGTCAAATTTCTCGAACCGTTTATGGACAAAGTCGAGGGCGAATCAAACAAAGGCGTTATGGTTTTGGCGACGGTCAAAGGCGACGTTCACGATATTGGCAAAAATCTGGTGGACATTATTTTGACCAATAACGGTTATAAGGTCGTCAATCTCGGCATTAAACAGCCCGTAGACACGATTCTCGATGCTGCCGAAGAACACAAGGCGGACGCCGTCGGAATGAGCGGTTTGCTTGTAAAATCCACGCTGATTATGCGCGACAACCTCGAAATTATGAACGAGCGCGGCATCAGCGTTCCAGTAATTTTAGGCGGCGCGGCGCTCAATAGAAAATATGTGGATAACGATTTGATTCCGCTTTACGAAGGCAAATTGTTTTACGCGCGCGACGCTTTCGACGGGCTTCATGCAATGGACCTCCTGACGGGAGACGCGGAGACGCGGGGACGCGGAGATGCGGAAAAGGCAAAAATGGCAGCCGCGGGCAACGGGTCAGAACCGTCTGCGGTAGCGGACGGTTTAAGCGAGCAAACTCAAACCGTTGAAGACAACGAAGACCTCGTCGGCGAAGACGCCAAACTCGGCAAAGTCGCCGCTCGCGTCAAACAACGAACAACTGGCGACGAACAACGAACCAAACACACGACCCGCTCAAACGTTTCAACCGACGTTTCGATTCCGACCGCGCCTTTTTACGGCTCGAAGGTCGTCGAAATTACCGATTTGACCAAAGTTTTCGCTTTTATAAACGAAACCGCGCTTTTCAAAGGTCAGTGGCAATATAAACAAGGGCGCAGATCGAAGGAAGAATACGAGCAGATTTTGCAGGAAACGGTTTACCCGAAATTCGCCGAAATCAAGGCGCAGGCGATCCGCGAAAAACTGCTTGAAGCGAAACTTGTTTACGGCTATTTCCCGTGTCAATCGGAAGGAAATGATTTAATCATTTACGAAGATGACGAGCGCACCGAAAAAATGCGTTTCAACTTTCCGCGTCAACCGCTCGAACAGCGCGGCGGGCAGAATCTCTGCCTGGCTGATTATTTCGCGTCCGTTGATTCAGGCAAAATTGATACGGTCGCGTTTCATCTTGTAACAATGGGACGAAAAGCGAGCGAGCATTCCGCCAAGCTTTTCCAAAACGACAATTACACCGATTATCTTTTGTTTCACGGTCTTTCGGTCGAATCGGCGGAAGCCCTTGCCGAGATGTGGCACAAGCGCATCCGCGAAGAACTCGGAATTGCCGACCGGGACGCGAAAGATTTAAACAAGCTTTTCCATCAAGGCTATCAAGGCTCGCGCTACAGCTTCGGCTA
>DATHTS010000323.1:0-2755 GCA_035462935.1 Pyrinomonadaceae bacterium | reverse complement strand
ATTTTTCCGAGCGTACGGACGTTCATTTCCCGCGCGCCTTCATCAACGCGCCCGCCGGGAAATTCGATATTCTGAATCCGCAGAGCGTTAGTAACTTCAGCAGGCGTTACGTTATAAGAACGCAATTTATCAGGATCAAGCCAGACATTTATCTGCCGCTGGCGACCGCCGATTATCGTCACCTGACCGACGCCGTTCACCGATTCGATACGCTCTTTGATTTGATTTTTCGCAACCTCCGTAACATCTCTCAAAGAAACCGGCGCGGAAACCACCAGCCGTAAAACCGGCGCGGCATCCGTATCGAGTTTCTGCACGGTCGGCTGCTCAGCGGTTTGCGGCAGATTTGGAATTACCGTCTGCACGCGGTTTTCAACTTCCTGCGCCGCGATATTTACGTCTTTTTCGAGAATAAACTGAACGAAAACCTGCGAGATGCCCTCGATTGAAGTCGAGCGCAGTTCGTCAATTCCGCTGACGGTATTGACGGCTTCCTCGATTTTCTCCGTGATTTCAGTTTCAATCTCCTGCGGCGACGCGCCCGGATTGACGACCGTCACGGTAATCGTCGGAAAGTCAATCTTCGGAAAAAGGTCAACCCCCAAACTGAAAAACGAGAATGCGCCGACCGTTACGAGCGACAAAATCAACATCGTCGCAAACACGGGACGTTTTACACAAATTTCTGCTAACCACTGCATAAATTTTTGACTACTTCTTAAACTTTTTACTCTCTAACTAACTTTTCACGCTGCTTTTTAATCTCAGCAACAATTTCGGCGACAGTCCGATTATCATCTGCATCTTGCTTCTCTTTAGTGTAATCACCATGACCGCCGCTGACCTGGCTTAAAAACCGGAGCGTTTTAGCCACGCCGATTTCACGAAACAGTATGCGGATTGCTTCAGCCGTAATTTCGTTAGTTTCTTCAACAGATGTGTTCATTTCCAAATCTCCTCAAGTAATTCAATCGGCGAAACCGCTTTTACCTGCAAATCATCCAATATTTTTGTCTTTTTCAAAAGTTTGTCATCACAGGTGCAAAAGTAATCTGCTTTTCCTGCTTCGGCACTGGCGAGATGCAGGGCATCGAATGCCTTAATGCCGTATTTTTCCAATTCTTGCGCGCGTTTTTCAATAATCGGATTAACGAGAACTATTTCCTCTGCAACTTGCAAAGTTTCCAAAACCATTTCTTTACGCTCCAAATCGAGGTTTTCACCGATTTCAATTTGCAAAACTTCCGATGAAACCAGCATTAAAGTTCCCGCCTCGCAAAATGACAAAATTATGATAACTGCTTCCGTTTCCTGCTCAATACGCGCCTGCGATTGATCATCGATCGGACGCTGCAAACTGCAATTGTCGAGATAAATTCTCATCCTTATTGCCTAACGATTATCCCGTCTCCGAGCAACTGTAAATTACTCGTCGCCACAATTTCGCCTTCCTGCACGTTTTGTTTGACTTCGATCAGATCGTTTTCCAAAAGTCCGAGCTGCACGATTCTTTCGTTTGCCACTCCGTCTTTAATGACGAAAACTTTATTGATCTCACCGTCGGTTCTAACCGCGCTCGTCGGAATCATCACGGCTGGAACAGGTTTCGACTGCGTGATGCGAACGGTGGCAAACTGTCCGGGTTTCAAAAGCCCGTTGACGTTTTCGATTTCCGCTTCAACCGTTAAAGTTCTCGATTGCGGATTCAAACCCGGCAGAATACGGACAATCGTTCCCGCAAAACGTTGATCGGGATAAGCCGAAACCTGCGCCGAAACTCCCTGCCCGGAGGCGACTCTGCCGATGGCTTGTTCGGGAACGTCAATTTGTAGACGCAAGACGGCTGTGCGGACAATCGTAGCGACTTTCGCGTTCGGCGTGTTCGGCGTAACAAATTCGCCCAAATTCGCTGCTCTTTCCGCCACGTAACCGCTTATCGGCGCGTAAATTACCGTATCGGAAACAGCTTTTTGCGCCTGGTCAACCTGCGTCTGCGCGGTTGTAACGGCGGCGCGGGCATTTCCGACGCCGGTTCGTGCCGTTTCCACCTGCGCCCGCGCGGTGTCAATTGCTTTGACCGCAACGGCGGCATTTGAACGCGCTTCGTCAAGCTGTCCGAGCAGTTGATCGCGCTGCGCTTTGCGCTGATCGTAAATCGTGCGGGCGATGTCGCCGCTTTCCAAAAGTCTGGTCGCCCGACCTAATTCTTTTTCGGCTAGTTCAAGCTGCGCTCTGATAGCGCGAACCTGTGAAAACGATTCGATATTGAAAGTCTCGCCGTCGCTCACGCCCAAACGCGCCTGCGTCTGCCGCAGATTGGCAATCGCCTGGTCAACGCCTGCCTGCGCCTGTCGAACCTGTGATTGCGTCTGCTGGACCTGCGCCTGCGCCTGTTCAAGACGAATTCGCGCGTCGCGGTCGTCAAGCCGCACCAGAACATCGCCGCGATTGACGTAGCTTCCGACATCGAAATTTACCGCCGTGACTTTGCCGCCGACCGTCGGAGCGACATCCGTTTGAGCATCGCTCGCCAGACTTCCCGTCGCTTCAAAATATGTCGGAATTTGCTGAACAATCGCTTGCGCCGTCGTTACTTCAACCACCTGCGGCTCGGTATTGACGGCGTTTATATTTACTTCCGCTTTCGACCCGCTGCAAGCCGAGAGCAAAAACGGAGCAACTGCCAGAAGACAGTTTATAATTGCAATTTTTATAAAATTATTTGTACTCATTGCCGTTTATTACTATTTTTAAA
>DATHTS010000322.1:0-2964 GCA_035462935.1 Pyrinomonadaceae bacterium | reverse complement strand
AAGACCACGAATGGGTTTTGGTTCAGGACGGCATTGCGACTATGGGCATTACCGATTACGCGCAGCATTCGCTCGGCGATGTCGTTTATGTCGAGCTGCCGTCAATCGGCGATAAATTCGGCTCGCACGAAGTTATCGGCTCGGTCGAATCGGTAAAGGCGGTTTCGGAAGTTTTCACGCCCATTGCCGGCGAAGTCGTCGAAATCAACGAAGGCTTGAACGATGCCCCCGAATCGGTCAACTCCGACCCGTATAACGACGGATGGTTTATCAAAATCAAAATGGACAATCCCGGCGAAGCCGACAAGATGCTGACCGCCGCCGAATACGAAGAATACCTTTCAGAAAACGAATAATGGATAGCGGATAATGGAAAATATTTTTATTCTCTATTATCCGCTATCCATTATCCATTATCCATTATGAGATACATACCAAATTCACCCGAAGAGCGTGAAGAGATGCTCGAAGCAATCGGGCTTTCTTCGACGGACGAGCTATTTCGCTCGATTCCGTCAGACGTTTTGTTAAATCGTCGGCTGGAAATCACGGAAGCCTTAGCCGAACCGGAAGTCATCGGCGCGATGGAAAATCTGGCGGCGATGAACACGGCTTCCAGAAAACCTTCCTTTTTGGGCGCGGGCGCTTATTCGCATTACAGCCCGACGATTGTTGACCATCTGATTCAGCGCAGCGAGTTTTTCACCAGTTACACGCCGTATCAACCTGAAATTTCGCAAGGAACTCTGCAATATATTTTCGAGTTTCAAACGCTCGTCTGCCAACTGACCGGAATGGATGTGGCAAATGCCTCGATGTATGACGGCTCGACGGCGATGGCGGAAGCGTTTTTGATGGCTCAGCGCGTAACGCGAAAAGATAAAGTTTTAGTTGCCGAAACGGTTCACCCGGAATATCTGGCGGTTGCCAGAACTTACACACAGCACGGCGATTCGGCAATCGAAACCATCGGTTTTGATAAAGAATCGGGGCGAATTCTGAGCGAAGATTTGGATAAATTAGACGATAAAACCGCCGCGCTGGTCGTCCAATCGCCTAACTTTTTCGGCTGTATCGAAGATTTGGAAAATCTGGCGGAAAAAGCGCACGCGGTCGGCGCGCTTTTGATTGTCGTCGTTACGGAAGCCATTTCGTTCGGTTTGCTGAAATCGCCCGGCGCTTACGGGGCGGATATTGTCGTTGCCGAAGGTCAATCCTTCGGCGTTCCGATGAGTTTCGGCGGACCATTTGTCGGATTGTTCGCCTGCAAGGAAAAATACGTCCGCCAGATGCCCGGACGCTTGGCTGGCGTTGCCTACGACAAAAACGGAAAACGCGGTTTTGTTTTGACTCTTGCCACGCGCGAGCAGCACATTCGCCGCGACAAAGCGACCTCGAATATCTGCACAAATCAAGGCTTGATCGCGCTTGCCGCGACAATTTATCTGGAAACGATGGGCAAGCAGGGCTTGCAGGAAGTCGCTTATCAAAACGCGCAAAAAGCCGCTTACGCCGCGCGTAAAATTGCGGAAATTTCGGGCTTCGATCTTCCCTTTTCCGCGCCGAAGTTTAATGAATTCATTGTTCGCGCTCCAAAAAATGCGAATGAAATTTTAGAAAAACTGCGCCTCGAAAAAGGCATTATCGGCGGTTTGCCGCTTTCGTGGCATTACAATGATTATCCGAATGATTTTCTCATCTGCGTGACGGAGATGAATACGAAAGAGCAGATTGATAATTTAGTTGAAGGATTAAAATCAGTTTCATAAAAAAGATGAGCATTAAAAAAGTTACACAGCATCCGACACAGAATGAAGAATTAATTTTCGACCGCTCGCATAGTGTAATTTTTGGAAATTGCCTCGAAATTTTATCTGACTTAAACGGCAGCGTTGAACTAACGTTTCTCGACCCGCCGTTTAATCAACAGAAGGATTATTTTTCCTGCCCGGATGATTTGCCTGAAAGCGAGTATTGGGAAAATATGCGTGAAGTCTGCGCTAAAGTTTTCCATCTGACAAGCGACGGCGGCGCGATTTATTTTATGCAGCGCGAGAAAAACTCCGAGGAAGTTTTGCGCGTTTTGCGCGAGACGGGCTGGACGCTGCAAAATTTGATTATTTGGAAAAAAATGACTTCCGCCGTTCCTTCCAATTTGCGTTTCGGGAAAGCGTTTCAAATAATTGCTTATGCAACGAAAGGCAAGCGCCCGAGAGTTTTTAATCGCTTGCGGATTGATCCGCCGCTTTTGAAAAATCAAAAATATGAACGCGAAAACGGCGTTTTTGTAACCGACGTTTGGGACGACATCCGCGAATTGACAAGCGGTTATTTTGCAGGCGATGAAGCAATTAGAAATAAAGACGGCGTGCGTTTTCATAAACAACAATCGCCGATTGCTTTGCTCTTGCGGATTTTGCTGTCATCAACCAAAATCGGCGATTTGGTGCTTGACCCATTTGCCGGAACCGGAACCTGCGCAACGGTTGCCAAACAGTTGCAGAGAAATTCGATCAGCATTGAAATTGATAAAAAAAATGCCGCGCAAATTGAAAAACGTCTGATTTCGATTCGGAAAGCGGATTTGATTGAAAGGTTTTTTGACGTTTATCGTTGCACCGAGAATTTAGACGCGATTTGGGGGAAAGATTTTTTTATCCAACCTGAACCTGTCGCTAAAAGCTGGACACAAACTCTATTTACTATGTAATTTTTGGAGGAGAAAGACAAAATGCCAAATAGAGGTTTAGCCTACGAAGCGGAAATAAGAGAAGATTTGCGTAAACGCGGAATTATGCCGCTTCATTTGTTTGGCAAATGCACGCAGTTTGGCAATGATGCCGCATTTGCCTTCAGTGGTCAGGATTATTTTCTCGAAATTAAAAATAAGACCGCGCCCGATTACGGCGCAAGAAAAATCGTCTATGAAAAAATTCCGGGAATTTGGAGATGGAACGATCCTGA
>DATHTS010000321.1:0-2661 GCA_035462935.1 Pyrinomonadaceae bacterium | reverse complement strand
GCTTTTCACGAAAAATTTCGGAGGTAAAAATGTTAGTAAAACTTTATGCATTACTTTGGGTCTTGGGAATTTTGGCAGTTGGAATTTTGTATTTTACAGGTAATTTTACGCCGCTAGTGGCTATCATCTTCGGATTTCTTTCATTCGCGGCGGTTTACGGCGGTATAATTTCGGTGCTTCCGGTTTCGGAAACGCATCAATCCGCGGCAAAGCATTAAAGAGCAGGGCGGTAATTCGGGAACAAAAAGCGATTTTTCGGTTTTGACCGGCAAAATCGCTTTTTTGTTTAAAGCCTATAATTAACAGGCAAAATTTCTTAACTTCGATTTATCTTTTCTTAAATTCCCAGATAATATCCCAAAACCAGCGCCAACGCCGTCAGACTTCCAAAAATTACTTCCTGAATCCCGATGAATTTCGCTTTTGCCGGTTTTCGCAGAGATGATAAACCGTAAACGGAGCGACCGAGCAAAAAGGCGATCATCAAAACAAGCAAAATCGGGCTTAAACCGAAATATGCCAGCGCCGCAACCGAAATCAAAGCCAGGATATGCGCGGCTATCGGCGGAAGAATCCGCGTTTCTTTGCCTTTTTCGAGGCGCAGTCGGCTGCGGACGTAAAGGATCGAAGGGATAAGCCGCGCGAGCATAATCGCCCATAAACTGAACGCTGCCGAAGGATTCCATCCGCCTGCCAGAGCTAAAACCGTCACGCTCGAAGAAAGCGCGACTGCCCCCGTTAGTTCAGGCAGAAGCTGGCGGCTTTTGCGAAGCGCGTCGGAATAGATTTGATAAATCGCCAGCGGCGCGATTGCCAGAATCGGAATAAAACTTTCAATCGGCGCGAAAGCAAAGCTGCCGATTGCGCCGACGGCAAAAAGCGAAGCGAAAATAACGCTGTATTTCAGAGCCGGAGCGGTGCGCGGCAAGTTTTTGCCGCCGAGCCAATCGGGAATCAGAAACTTGAGCGGCTGGCGCATCAGAAATGCGCCGGTGACCATCAGAACAATCCAAAAGGTCGCGGCTGACGGCGCGAGCAAAATGCCCGCCGCCAAAGGCTCGAACAAAAATCCCCACGCGCCGTGTTCGACCGGCAGCGCGATTGATTTGGCTGAGACGTTCGGTTTTGTGATGCGAATCGCTGTTTCTTTAGTCATTAGACATTTTTCTTTGCTTTGTCTTGGTTTTATCGCGGAGCGCTCATAAATTTTTGATTCAGCGAATTTATTTAAAGAAACGCCTGCATTCGCCGTAAAATCGCTTCCTTCGACTGCACGCCGACGATGCGGTCAACTTCCTGCCCGTTTTTGAGAATTAGCAATGTCGGAATGCTCTGCACGTTGAAACGCGCCGCCGTCATTTGATTTTCATCAACATTCAATTTTCCGACCCGCGCTTTTCCGGCAAGCTCTTTTGCCAGCGCATCAACAATCGGCGCGATCATCCGGCACGGACCGCACCAAGCCGCCCAAAAATCCAGCAAAACCGGCAAAGCGGATTTCCCGACTTCCCCGGCGAAATTTTGGTCTGTAACGATAATCGGTTTAGCTTCAAAAACCAAAGGCGTTTTGCAGCGCCCGCAAACAGGCTCGCGTCCCGCCTTTTCTTTGGCGAGGACGCGATTTTTCGCGCCGCAATTCGGACAGGAAATTATTTGAGCAGCAGCGTTCATAATGTCTGATTCTAACGCTTTTGCGACTGATTTTCATAACCCTGCCGGTAATTTAGAATCAAACCTTTTTCATTTACGTCACGAAGCCGCACCGAAAGATTGTGCCATTTTCCGTCTTCAGTTTCGGGATAAAAGCCGAGCGTATACTGCATTCCGATTTCTCCGGCGATTTGCTTGTAAATCGAATAAAGCCGGAAACTATTCGATGAAACGGGGAAATGCGTTGTGCCGCCGCTTTTGAGCGTCAAATCCTGCAAAGCGGCTCGGTCAAGTCCCGAAGCGTCTTTCGAAGCATAACTCGGCTCTCTGCCGGTTCGCGTAATCTCGCCGTAAGCCCATCTCGAATTATCGTCGAAAACTACGGCGTAAACCTGAACGTCGAAGCTTTTCAGCTTTCGGCTTATATCTTTCAGACTGTGCTGGCTTTGATGATCCGCGCTGTCGGAAATAATCAGAAGCGTGCGTTTGAGATTGCGGCTCGCGCGGATTTTATCCGCCGCCGTGTAAATCGCATCGTAAAGCGCGTTCGGCTCGCGGCTTTCCGGCAGATGTCTTTCAAGTTGATCCAGCATCGGAATAAAATCGAGCTTCAGACTTCCGCGCGAATTAAAAGCCAGCAGAAAGAAATCGTCCGTTTGTCTTAATTCCTTTGTAAATTGTTTCAGCGATTCGAGGACGGCTTTTGTTTTTTCCTCGGTCGTTGGGTGCATATCGTAAATGATTCCGTAAGAGACTGGTGCTTCCGCGGCGGAAAAATGCTCGATTTTCTGCTTTGTTTTATTATCCAAAACCTCAAATTGTTCGGGTTTTAATCCCGAAACAAACTTGCCGTTTTTATCGGTTACCGAAACATTGATGGTAACCAGATTTGTATCAACACGGATCGGCTCATCCTGCGCCCTAATTGCGGCGACGGATAAAATACCGATTAGAAATAACAATAATTTCCGTTTAATTTTCATATAATTCCTTTATTATTCCTTTATTCTT
>DATHTS010000320.1:0-6364 GCA_035462935.1 Pyrinomonadaceae bacterium | reverse complement strand
GATATTTTAATTTTCTCTTCCACCCATCCTCAAAAATCCATGAAAATTTACCATCCGCCCAAACGCCGAAGCGAAACGGAAAGCCTTTCGTATGATTCTCCTGCCCGACATGCGGAAAATAGATGTCGCGGATTTGATATTTATCGTCAAAATTGACGAGCAGAGAACCGTTTCCGACCGGAATATCGCGCATAAGATTTATTGACTAATCATTCTGATATATTTTGGAAAAACTCTCTGGAATGTTTCTGCTCTTTCTAAAAACCATTCAAAATAATCATTCCAATCATCTGAATTTTTTATGTTGCCGCCTCTAACAACTTTTATTCTGCTCGCTTTTTTGGTTGGAAGTTCCATCCAAATTAATTGGCAGTTCAGTTCTTGCTGAATTTCGTCTTTGTATTTTTCCAAAGCGTAGAAAAATTCTTTATCGTCATAGATATAAAGTTCGCAACTGATTTCATTAGATTGACTGTTTGTACTTAACGAAATTATTGCAATAGAACTCCCGAATCTAATATTGCAATAATGCTTTGGGCGATTAGGCTTCTTTATTTTCAGACTTGAATTTCTATTTTGTGCGAATTCAGCAAATGCTTCCCAAAATTCTAACTGGAGTAATCTAGTTTCCGATACTTTGGAAGTTTGAGTTGATGTTTGTTTGACGATCTTCGCCCAATCATTCGGCTGGGAAACAATGTAAAATTTCGGAGCATAAGGCGAATCTTCAATTTTCCAGATTTCCATTTTTATTGCGAAGAAATTTATTTTTTCGTCCGTATGCTCGTTCAACCAATCTATCGCTTGTTTATGTTCATCCCTAACTTCGCGGACAATCCAAATTATAATTTCCGCATCAAGTCCTGAAGCATAGGTAATAATTTTTCCCAAATGGTCGTGGTCGGTAGTCTCAAGTTGGTTTTCAATGATAATTTTCCGTCCTGTTTCCTGTTCCTCAGCTAAAATGTCAACGCTGAATTTCCCGACGCTCGCTTCCGTTTGAATTAATGAAATATCAATTCCTATTTCATCGCCGAGAAGACTTAAATTATCAGGTTCAGCCAGCCAATTGGTAAAATCCAATGCTTCATGTTTCCAGATATTTCTTAAATCAACCTTTTCAAGCCTGCTAAGTTTCATCATTTAAAATTTAACTAAAAAAATAATCTGCCGAAACAACTGTGAGTTTCGGCATTTACGTTTGATAGTCTTGTTTTTTGAACGGCGAAAAAACAGATGTGTCAAAAACGGGGCTTTTTGCCATATTTTTCCTCTTCGAGACGCAACGCTTCCATCGCTTCGCGGGTCGCTTCCATCAATTCCTTCAATTCGGGTGAGATTTTTTCGGGAAGTTTAAAGTCGCGCGCGCGCGTCAGATGCGAGTAATCGCGCGAGCCGTTTTCATCGCTTTTTTTGTTCTTTTCCTTCTCTTTCATAGCACGAAAATTATAACACAAAATCTCTGATGAATTTATTCAAAAAACCGCTCATTTTCTTTTCGGCAAATCAACAAAATCACCGTCTTTCACGGCAACCACATTCGGATGAATTTCCTGCGCTTCCAGCAAAAAATCCTGTATGTTTTGGTATCTCTGCGAAAAATGCGTCAGCACTAAAAGATTCACGCCCGAATCCTGCGCGATGCGGGCGGCTTGCGCGGCTGTCAAATGCCCGTGCGAAATCGCTTCGGCGGTTTCGGTTTGGAGAAAGGTTGATTCGCAGACGAGCAAATCCGCCTCTTTGGCAAGCCGAAAAGCATTCAAACAAAGCCGCGTGTCCATCACAAACGCCATGCTCTGCCCTTTTTTCGGAACGCTGACATCTTCGACCCGAATAATTTTTCCATTAATTTGAAAAGAGCCTTCCTTCTTTAACTTGCTGACGGCTTTCCCTCTTATCCCGAATTCCTCAAGTTTTTCCGGGAGCATCGTCACGCCGTCGTGTTCTTGGATTCGATAGCCCCAAGATTCAGCCGAATGGTCGAGCCTCTCGGTTTCGATGCGGAGATTTTCATCCTTGAAAATCGTTCCGGCTTCCGCGAATGGGATTTCTTCAATCTCCGCCATATTGTGGTAAATCGAAGCGTTTCGCAGATTTTCAACAAATTTTTTCCCGTATTCGGGATAAAAAAGCTGAACTTTATGCTGAATTTTATCGAGCGAAAGCCTTTGCAGAACGCCCGGCAAACCGAGAGAATGATCGCCGTGAAAATGCGTGATGAGAATTTTTGTAATATTTGTCGCGGAAACCTCGGCGAAAGTCATCTGCCGCTGCGTTCCCTCGCCGGGATCGAATAGAAATCCTTCCGTGTCCCAGCGCAAAAAATAACCGTTGTGATTTCGCTCGCGGGTCGGCACCTGGCTGGCGGTTCCGAGGGCGATGAATCTTCTGGAAGACATATTTTAACGGTAAGTTTTTAACGACTGGAGCGCAAGCGGCGTTGCTGAGAAGAGGAGAAGGGGAGATAGGGAGAAGAGGAGTAAGTTAAACAATAACTACATTCTCCTCTTCTCCTTCTCTCCTCTTCTCAATTAACTCACCCGCCATTTCAATCACCGCCTTTTCGCTCTTAAACGCCAGCATCTTTATCGCTTCATCAATTTTTACCCAGCGCGCTTCGGCAACTTCGTGGTCGTGATTTTCGGTTTCCCCTGATAGATATTTCATCAGGAAAAAATGCACGTATTTGTGAAAGCGAACGCGCTCGCCGTTTTTATTCCCGAAATACCAATATTCGACCGTTTCGATTTTTTCCAAAATCTCGGTTTCAATTCCCGCTTCCTCGCGCACTTCGCGCAAAGCGGTTTGTTCGATTGTCTCGCCTTCGTCAACGATTCCTTTCGGAAGCTGCCAGCGCATGCTCGGTTTTACGGAGACGATGGCGATTTCAAAATCCGCGCCGTTTTGCCGAAATGCCGCGCCGCCTGCGGAAACTTGGTCTAAAGTCAGGATTTTCGCTTGATCGGCAGTTTTTTGGGTTTGTTTTTCGTCCATTTACTTTAAGGCTTCTTCGATTGCGCGGTCTAATTCACGTTTTTTCTCTTCATCAAAACCGATGATTCTGGTTACAAATTTTCCCGTGCGGTCAAAGACGAACGTTTGGGGAATCGCGCTTTCGTTTCTCAATAAAGCGTCGCTCAATTCTTCATCGGGATAGGCGAGCGTGTAGTTTATTTTTAATTTCTCGGCGAATTCCGGCACTTTCGGCTGGTCTTCCTCACCGCCGACATGAAGCCCGATAACACGCAAGTCGCTATATTTATTTTGTAGTTCGACTAAATGAGGAATTTCTTCCAAACACGGCGGGCAATAAGTCGCCCAAAAATCCAGCACGACAACTCTGTTTTGAAGCTCGCCGAGCGTCTGCCGCGTCCCGTCGTTCATCTCCTGCCAGCCGAGATTTTCGACATTTTTCAGCGGCGGCAGAGGCAGATTTCCCTGCGGAATATTGTTTATCGAAACAGGCTTGTTTGAAACCGCCACCGGCGGGGCTGCCGGTCGGCACGCGGAAAAAAGGCAAAAGGCAAAAGTAAAAAGGCAAAAGTAAAACAGCTTCATAAAAGTTAATGGTAAATTGTTAATCGTTAATTGTAAATCAAGATTTGCCGCAGCAATTTTACTATTAACTATTAACTATTTACGATTTATAAATGAATTTCTATCCGCAGGAAATCAGCCGCATTTTTAATTCACCGAAAAATGTCGGAAAAGCTGAAAACACAAACGCCGTCGGCACGGGCGCGAGTTTCGTTTGCGGCGCGGCGGTGAGGTTATTTTTACGAATCGAAAAGGATACGAAAGAGATTCTTGAAGCGAGATTCAGAACCAACGGCTGCGGTTTTACGATTGCTGCGGCTGATGTTCTGGCGGAAAAAATTTTGGGTAAGAAATTAACCGAGCTTCACGGCTTGGAAAAGGAATCTTTGCAGGCGGAAATCGAAGCCGAACTTGATAAATTTCCCGGAAACAGAAAACACTGCCTGGAGATTTGCATCGAGGCTTTGCAAGCGGCTCTGGCGGATTTTCGCGCTTTTCAGATCGAGGAATTCGCGGGCGAAAAGGCTCTGATTTGCACTTGTTTCGGCATTTCGGAAGAAGCGATTGAAAAAATTATTGCTGAAAATGAAATCGAAATGGTCGAAGAAGTCACGGAAATAAGCAATGCGGGCGGCGGATGCGGCTCTTGCCAGTTTTTGATTCAGGAGATGATTGATGTATATTGGCGTGAGACGCGATGAAACTTTCACGTTGGAAACGGAAAGCATTTTGCGTGCTTTAATTAAGGGTTTTGAACAGAGATTTTTCGTGCTATAATGCGAAAAATTGATTTGATTTATTTTGGTTTTTAGAAAATAAAAGATAAAAAATGGACGATCCTGCTAGTTTATACTTACTTCTTTTCGCCGAAGCCGGCACCGCGGTGGAAAGCCCATCGGTACTTTCCATTATTCTTAATCTCATCCTGGTTATTGTTCTTGTTTTAGCCAACGGATTTTTTGTCGCTTCGGAGTTTGCGCTCGTCGCCCTTAGAAAATCCCGGATTGAAGCACTGGCTAATGAAGGCAACGCCGCCGCCCGCCGCGTTCTGGGTTTGCTCAATAATCTGAACGCTTATATTTCGGCGACGCAGCTCGGTATTACGCTGGCTTCGCTCGCTTTAGGCTGGGTTGGCGAACCGGCAGTTGCCGCAATGCTCGAACCTGCTTTGATACGTTTGGGCGAAGCGACCGGAATGACTTTCTTGGCATCGGGCACGGTTCTGCACACGATTTCCTTCACCATCGCATTTTCATTTATCACATTTTTGCACATTGTCTATGGTGAACTCGCTCCAAAAACCGCCGCGCTTGAATTATCCGAAAAAGTCGCTATGGTGATTGCTCTGCCGCTGCATATTTTTTACAGGATTTTTTATTACCCGATACGCGTATTGGATTGGGCTGGCGTAAGAACCGTGCGTCTTTTCGGACTTCATCCGTCTGACGAACACGGTTCGATCTATACCGAAGATGAAATTCGTCAATTGGTAAATCTATCGCAAGCGAGCGGGCATTTGAATAAAGATGAGCAGCGGCTGATTCATCAAATTTTCGAGTTTTCCGAAACCACCGTCCGCGAAGCGATGATTCCGCGCACCGAAATCGTCGCTATTCCCGTAAGTTCGACGCTTCAGGAAATCGCGCTCGCTTTTCGCACGAACGGTTATTCGCGCCTGCCTGTCTATCGCGGCTCGCTCGACGATATGGTCGGCTTTATTCACAGCAAAGACGTGATGGCTTATCTGCTCGAACCGGAAACTTTTAAGCTCGAAAATGTTCTGCAAAGACCGATGTATGTTGTTGACACGGCGCGGCTTGAAGACGTTCTGAGGCAAATGCAGACCGAAAAATTCCATTTCGGATTTGTCGTTGACGAACACGGCGGCGTCGAAGGAATTATCACTCTGGAGGATTTGCTGGAAGAAATTGTCGGCGATATTTCCGACGAGCACGACGAAGAAGTCAAGGAGCAGATTCACGAAGAAGCGGACGGAAGCTATATTTTAGACGGCGGTTTGGCGATTCGGGATTTGAACCGCAAACTGGAATTGAATCTGCCGGTTTCCGAAGGCTACACGACAATTGCCGGATTTTTAATGTCGGAAGCCGGGCAGGTTTTAACCGAAGGCGAAAGCGTGAAATATAACGGGCATATTTTTAAGGTCGAAAAAGTTAATAAACGCCGGATATTAAAGGTCAGAATGGAAAAAGCCCGTGAAATGTCAAGTTAAAGGCTAAGGATTGTTTTTCGACCGGAGCGCAGGTCGTTAGATTTTCTTTTTTATCGCGGCATTTATTTTCAAAACCCTTAATTAACAAGTTAAGGCTCGCAAACCAAACGAAATCCTAGAAAAGGAGATTTTGTTTGTTCCGGCACGGCTTGGCGGCGGGTAATCAACCACTTAGCGTTGCTGAGGCGGTCTTCGGATTCTCCCCAGGAACTTCCGCGCACGACGTAAAGCTCTTTATTTTCAACCAGCTTTCCGGGATGGCTTTCGTAAAGCGAGTATTTCGAATCAGTCCATTCGATAACGCTTCCCAGCATATCTTTGATGCCGCCGACCAGAGTTTCGTCCGCAGATGTCCCGACCTCTTCGGATCTTCCGGTCGCCAGATTTGCCGCGTCTTCCCGCCATTCGTCTCCCCAAGGGAAGGAAGTTTGCCGGCTGCCGTTTCGGGCGGCAAATTCCCATTCTTCTTCGGTCGGAAGCCGGCAGGTTTTACCGTCTCGTTTTGAAATCCATTCGGCATACGCTTTAGCATCTGCCAAAGAAACATTTGTAACCGGGTATTTTTCCTCGCCTTTGGGCGGCTTGCCGTTTTTC
>DATHTS010000319.1:0-4059 GCA_035462935.1 Pyrinomonadaceae bacterium | reverse complement strand
AACCGGCTTTTTAGGTTAAGATATAAATCTGCTTAAAATCAGCGTCAACAGTTGAAATATAAATCTTAAGGAGGGATTTATGAGAAACACCGTCAGCTTTTTATTTATTTTCGCTTTAACCTTCGGCGGATTGTTTATTCCGGTTTCTGAAGCTAACTCCGGGATGTTTGCTAAGTTTTCCGATGCTTTCCCTCAAAACAGAAACACCATAACGGGTTTTGTCTTCGACGAATCTCGTCGCCCGATCAACGGAGTTTATGTCGAGTTATTAAATGATACGTATGGCACAGTATCCCGCACGAGAACTTCCGGTTCGGGACTTTACTCATTTAGAGGCATTGCAAACGGACAATTCAAAATCAAAGTTTTACCTCTCGGAACCGACTACGAGGGACAAACGCGCGATGTGTCTTTAGTGAGCGTTTCAGCCCGACCCGGCAGCGGGGCGGTAAATGAACAGGTTGATTTTTACCTTAAAGCTAAGAAAAATGTGAATTCCGGTCCGCTCGCCGCGCCGGGCGTTGTTTTCGCGCAGGAAGTTCCGAAGGCTGCCGAGAAACTATACGAAGAAGGCATTGATTTCCTGCGTGATAAAAATGAAAAAGAAGGTTTTGAGAAGCTGAAAAGCGCGCTTGAAATTTTTCCCCAGTACTATTTGGCGCTGGATCGTTTAGGAACCGAATACGTCGTGCGCGGTTATTACCGACCGGCTTATGTTCTCCTGACAAAGGCTTTGGAAGTCAATCCGCGAAGTTTTTCCAGCACATTCGGTTTGGGATTAACGCTCTATCGCCTGGAGCAGATTGATTCGTCAATAGAAACGCTGCAGCGAGCCGTTAATCTTTACAACGAATCCGTCAACGCGCATCTTTGGCTGGGCATCGCGTTTCTCCATAATGGAAAATTGACTCAAGCCGAAACGTCTCTGGTTAAAGCCAATAAATTGAGCAGGGAAGAATCAGCCGACGTTCATTGGCAATTAGCCAGATTATACAACCAGCAAAAACGTTACGCGGATGCCGCCGATGAATTGGAGCTTTTCTTAAAGCACAGTACGAAAGCGGTTGAAACCGAAAAGATTAAACAAACAATCAAACAATTACGCGAAAAAGCGGCTTCTAAATAAAACAATTGTCAAAGGTAAAAAAAAGCCCGTTTCGATTGAAACGGGCTTTTAAGGTTAATCAAGGATTCAACTAAAACATGAATCGGAAACCGAAACGGATTGAACGAGGTCCTTGGAAAAATTGACCTTGTCCGTAACGCGCGTCAGGTGTAACCGAACCATTATCAATTAAAGTCTTGACTCTTTCGGGAGTAATTCTTCCATCGAAGAAAGCCCGGTCAAAATCTTGACGATTTGCAATCGTTACTCCAAACTGCTCAAAGTCGTTCACATCGAAAATATGCTGCGAAATCGTTTCAAATCGCGCTAAAGTATTCGCCTCATTGAACAGATTGAGAACATCAACATTAAATTGAAGACCGAAGCGGTTATCTCTGCCAAATTTATAACGATAAGCGAGAGCCGCATCGGTTTGGGTGAACATATCGGTTCTGCCGAGATCACCGCGACCAAATAATGGGATGTAAGCGTTATCAATCAAATCCACACGGGTCGTAATCGGCGTTCCGCTTTGAGCCGTGAAGAATGTTGATAATTCAAGTTCGTTATTTGACGGAAGTCGAATAAACGAATTTTGATTGTTGAATGTATAAGCTCCGAAGAACTTAAATACGTGCGGACGGTCAGTTCCGAGTCGTCCGTTGTTCGGTCCGCCGCCGATATTAAATCCGTCGAAGGGCGTATCGAAGAAACGGTTGACGTTCGGACTGTCGCGCGAGGTTTGATTAACCGAGTATTCATCGGTGCTTGCCAAACCGGAGTAGTTACCATACAAGCGGCTCAAGGTGTAATTCGCATTAATCGTGAAATTACTCGAAAACCGTTTGTCAATGATAATTTCCAGCGCGTCATACTGACGCTGCGGCTTTGCCGCTTCCGAACCTACGGGATAGCGACCGCAAGCAGCCAGCGCGCAAATACCCATTCCCGGATTGCCGATGTAATAGGCTTCATGATCTTCATCATCGTGATAGCCGATGTCTTCAATCGTGGTGTCAAGATTCTTGCGCGTGTAACGAGCGCCGAGAATCGTGTTGGCTCCCAGGTCAATCTGTGTTCCGAATGTGTATTCAGTTTGGCGAACCGGTTTCAAATCCGGGTCAACTCTGAAATCGCTAGGATCATTCGACGGAACTCGGAAGTTCGTGTATGACAAAGCATTCTGCAAAACATATGCTTTCGTATACTGGAAAATATCCGGCATCGAAGTGAGCAGCGGAGCGCGGTAATCGTCGAAAATATTTCCGCCGAAAGAGCCGCGCGGCAGTTCATATTTGAAGCGGTCGAAGAATTGACCGTAGTTACCGAAAATCTTGAACTTACCGTTGCTGAACACATCCCAGGCAAAGCCGAGACGCGGAGCGATTTTATCGCTAAAGCTAAAATTAATTCCTTCAAACCCGGGGGTAAAGGAAGGAACATTTTCGCGTTCGGTGCGGAAGCCGAGGTTAAGCGTCAGATTGCTAAGCGGCTGCCACGAATCCTGAACATAAATTGCTTCGTTCTTGCTGCTGGCTTCCCCGAATTCGCCGATCAGAACCAATCGGGCGTATCCTACTTCACCGGCTCGGTTGCCGAAAGTTACGCCGGCGTCGCTAACCGTGGTTTGCCCGAAATAAAACAGGACACGACCCGGCTCGACATACCCGGAGGCAACTTCGTTGAAGATGTTATAACGCTGGTAACCGGCTTTAAGTTGATGACGTCCGCCGAAGTTATCCAGAATATAGCTCACGTCGGCGTCAAAGTTTTTGCGAATCGAAATATCTTTTACGATTCGGTCATTTGTCGGAACATTATTGAAACCTGCGGCACACTGAAAACCAGCCGTTACACATTGAAAACGAGTTACAGTCGGTATTCCGTAGCTGCCGGAATTAGTATCGAATTGGAATCCTTCGTTAAGATACCCGCGAGAGAATCGCGCGCTGAAAACGAGATTCGGCGTCGCTACATACGTGCCGTTAATATTAAAGTTCGTTGCCGCGTTGCGACCGCCTAAATTCCTTTGAGCCACTTCGGATGGGTAACTGACAGAGCCGCCCGCTCGCAAAGTCTCATCTAATGACGCTAATGTATTAAGCAGCGGAAGCAATCCGTTTACTTTAACCGGATTGTAAGTGTAAGTTCCGTAAACACGGAAATTATTGGTTATCGCGGCATCCAAACGCGCGAAGTAATAGTCGTGCTGTTCTTCTCGCGTATAGCTTCTTTCAGTGCTGTCTGCAAAGGTATGATTTCGCGTCAAACTGTAATACTGAGGACTTGCGCTGGCGAAAAACCACAAACGGTCTTTAATAATCGGACCGCTTAATGAAGCATACGGGAAAAAGTCTGTTCCTTCGTCTCTTCTCGGAAAGATATAGGAAAGCTTGTTTTCATCAGCACGAAGGACAGCGCGTTGATTAGCCCGCAGCCTGCTCGTATCAAAGTCAAGCCCGGCTTCGCCGTGAAACTCATTACCGCCGCTCTTGGTAACAACGTTGATCACGCCGCCGGTCGCGCCGCCGAATTCCGCTTCAAAACCGCTGTTTTTGACCTGAAGCTCGCGGACGAGCTGAAACGGCAGATTATTGTTGCTGTTCAAGCCGCCCGTGCGGAAGTTAGAAACTTCCTGCCCGTCAATAACAAAAGAATTTTCAACGCCGGTCGCGCCGTCAATCGAAAATCCCGCCGCAGACGGTTCGGGACGAACCGAAGGAACCGCTTTTAACGCCGAAGTGAAGTTCACTCCTTTAGGCAGTTGTTCGAGTTCCTGCTCGGTAAGATTCGTCTGAATTCTGCTCGAGGTCGGGTCTATCGGTAGATCATTCGCGCCGACAACCGTCACTTCCGCGCCGACGCCCGAAACAGCTAAAGTGATGTTTACAGGCGTCGTCTGTCCGAGAAGAACCTGAACGTTTTCTCGTTTGAAAGGCTGAAAGTTCGTAACC
>DATHTS010000318.1:0-7939 GCA_035462935.1 Pyrinomonadaceae bacterium | reverse complement strand
GGTAAGAATTTTCACCAATTTGAAGCTGTTTTGCTCTCATCAAACTCAATTACATTACCATTGGGCAAAATGTGAATAATCTGTGACGCGCCTCTGGATTTAAGTAAAGGCGACAGCAAGCCGACGCGATGGCAATTTGCTTTCGGCGTCTTGTGGTTTGTAAGCGGCTGCGATTCCGAACACATAATCGCGGTTTTAACTTCCGCCGCGATTTCCAGAATTCGTTCGATTCCGCGATTTAACTCTTCCGGTTTAGCGACGGTCTTCCCGCCGCATTCGGGCAAATGCTCGTAGCCGATTCCGTTTTCGCGCAAATTCTCCTGTAAGACCGCGCCGTTAAACTGCACCCAGCGCGAACGCGCAACGCTTCGCACATCACAGAGAAAAGCGATTTCGTGTTTTTTCAGAAGCGCCAGAAAATCAGCCCACGAGTGCCGCCCGTGTCCGATTGTGTAAATCGTAGTTGAATCGTTTTTCATTTTTCTCTAAAAACTCAAATAAGAAATTTGCCCGCGAATGGGGGCGAATTTACACGAATGTTTTTAGAATCCTTTTTTCATAAATCTCTTTCGTATTCGCGTTTTTTCGCGTCATTCGCGGGCAGATTTTTCCTCAGCTCTCAATCCGGTCAAGCTCGATGTCATACCAAGAAGCCGGATCGTCCAAAGATTCGAGATGCGTGAAGACAACCGCGCCGGGAACATCGCGGCGAATATCGCTTTCAATTTCTTCGAGCAGTTGATGTCCTTCGTGAACCGTCCACGCGCCGGGAACGAGAATGTGGACGCTGATAAATGAGCGTGCGGCGGCGCGGCGCGTTCGCAAAGCGTGATAATCAATTCCGCGTTTCTCTGCATAACCGTCCAGAATCGTTCGCACACATTCTTGCTTCTCCGTCGAAATCACTGTGTCCATCAAACCGAGCGCCGAGCGCCGCATCAATTTTATCCCTTCCCGGACAATATTAGCGGCGACCAGCAATGCGACTAGCGGATCGAGAAAAAGCCAGCCCGTCGCGCCGACCGTCCAAACGCCGATAATCACCCCGACCGAAGTCCAAACATCGGTCATCAAATGTTTTCCGTCGGCTTCGAGCGTTATCGAACGATTCCGCCGCCCGGCGCGAATCAAAATTTGTCCGACTGCCAGATTTATCGCGGTGGCAACCGCTGTGATAATCAAACCGATACCGATTTGTTCAAGCGGCTGCGGCTCAAACAATCTAACAACCGCCGCCCAACCGATGGCGACAGCGGCGAGAAAAATCAGCGTTCCTTCAATCCCGCTGGCAAAATATTCGGCTTTATCGTGACCGAAAGCGTGGTCTTCATCCGGCGGGCGCGACGCCAGCTTGAGCATCATCAAGGCGATGATCGCCGCCGCCAGATTTATCAGCGACTCCAGAGCGTCCGAAAGCAAACCGACCGAGCCGGTCAGCAAATAAGCCCCGGTTTTCAAGCCGATTGTCAAAACGGCGGCAAAAATTGAAAGCCACGCAAAGCGCGTGAGATTTTCACGTTTCATCTGCTGGATTATTTTAACAAATCACGTCGCCGAATCGAGTTATACAGAGTGGAAAAGGAGCTTAATCAATTTTATCGTCAGGATGTTCAGGTTCGACATCGGGAACCGCAGCTAAGACTTTTTCAAATGCTTCGCGGGTTCCAAACCTCGCTTCCTGTTCGAGAAATTCGGTTTGAAGCATTGCGGAAAGCTTTTCGGCAGCGGCACTCGCTAGAAATTGTTCCAGTGTAAAGCCTTCTCTTTCCGCAAGTTCTTCCAATTTTTTATGTAAGGAATTTGGTAATTCGACAGTTATTACATTCATAATTTTCTCACAATTTCTAAAAACTTCGATGGCAAGATCGCCTCAACTCCGAAAGATTCGATGTTTTCAAAATCATTCAGGTTGAATGTAACAATATAATCAGCATTCGAAGCAATCGCCAACTCTAAAATCATATCGTCTTTCGCATCCTTCAACCAAGGTCGCCAGCGAAAATATATACTTTGCTTATGTGAATAATCGAGTATTTTCCTGACAAAGCTTAAAACATCAGCATTTGAAATTCCGCTCGGTTTTACGTTGGGACGCATAAGGACATCCAGATACTCAAGATAAAGCGGAACAGAAACGGCTAATTCAAATTTAGTTGAAGGCAGCATCGAAATCAAAACAAAAGACGCGCCGCGGTTTGAGCGCAAAGCCGCCGCTAATACATTCGTATCGAACACAACTCGAAGAATTTTATTTACCGGAAGCATTTTTTATTTCCTCAACCGCCTGCGGGTTTTCCAGCGCCGACAGATCGCCCGCGTCTTCGCCCAAATATGCCGCGCGAATCACGCGGCGCATCACCTTGGCGTTGCGCGTTTTAGGTAAAGCGGAAACAAAATGAATTTTTGAAGGTGCGAGCGGTTTGCCCATATCTTTGGCGACGATAGTTTTTAATTCAGATGCGAGATTTTCAGTCGCTTCCGAATTAAGAACACAAAACGCGACCATTGCCGTTCCTTTGATTTCGTCGGGGACGCCGATGACAGCTGCTTCGGCGACTCGTTCGTCGCCGACCAGAAGGCTTTCGACTTCCGCCGGTCCGACGCGCTTACCGGCGACTTTGAGCGTGTCGTCGGAGCGTCCGAGGATAAACCAATGTTCGTCGGCGTCGCGCATCGCAAAATCGCCGTGAACCCAGACGCCTTCAAAGCGATTCCAGTAAGTTTCCAGATACCGCTCACGCTCCTGCCAGAAACCGCGAGCCATTCCAATCCAGGGTTTTTTGATTGCCAGTTCGCCGACTTCGCCCGCCGGAACGGAATTTCCTTCTTCGTCCAAAATATCCGCCGCGATTCCGGGACACGGCGCGGGAAACGAGCAGGGTTTGATGGGAAGAAGCGGATTTCCCATCAAAATTCCGCCTGAAATTTCCGTGCCGCCCGAATAGTTGATGATCGGGATGCGCGAATCGCCGACCTTCTCGAAAAGCCACCACCAGGGCGCGGGATTCCAAGGCTCGCCCGTCGAAGCGAAGGCGCGAAGGCTGGAAAGATCGTGTTTTTTCGGCAATTCGTCGCCGTACGTGGCGAGGGCGCGAACGAGCGTCGGCGAAATTCCGAGGATTTCGACCTTGTGTTTCGCGCAAAATTCCCACATTCTGTCGGCTTCGGGAAAATCTGGCGCGCCGTCGTAAATGACGATTGTGCCGCCGAGCATCAACGCGCCGTAAATCAGCCACGGTCCCATCATCCAGCCGATGTCCGTGATCCAGCAAATGCGCGTGCCTCGCCCGACATCCGTGCCGAAAGCCATATCCTGCGCCGCTTTGATCGGAAAACTGCAATGCGTGTGCGCGATGCCTTTCGGCTTGCCGGTCGTGCCGGAGGTGTAAAGAATAATGAGCGGGTCTTCGGCGTTGGTGGGTTCTAGATGATTTAATCTATTGAAATTTTTCGAGCCATCTAACTGCAATTCCTGAAAATCAATTACTTTCTCTCTAGGAACAAAATCAGGCTCGTTTTGATTTACTAGAAAAACTTTTTCAATTGTCGGACATCTAGCAACTGCTTCTTGAGCAACTTCAAAAGCGTTAAAAGGCTTTCCGCGACGCGGAAACCAATCACAAGTAAAAAGGGCTTTTGCTTCAACAGCATTTAACCGAGTCGCAATTGCGTCAACTCCATAGCCTGAGAAGACGGGAACAGCAATCGCACCGATTCGATTTATTGCAAGAAGTGCGATAACTGTTTCAATCATCATCGGCAAGTGAATTCCAATTGCATCACCCTTCTCAAAGCCGTTAAATCTTAACCCAGCCGCTAAACCTTCAACATACAGTGTTAATTCTTTGTATGTAACTTGCTTTACTTCACCTGCTTCCCCTTCCCAAATAACTGCGGGTTGATTTTCGATTTCCGTTCCGATCCAACGGTCAACGCAATGCGAAACGACATTAAATCCACCGCCGACGCACCAATGCGGAAACTCGATGCCGCCGGACAAATCGAGCAGTTTTCCGTAAGGCGGATCGAATTTTACGTCCAAAAACTTCAAAACTTCCGCCGTGAATTTTTCTACATCGTCAATCGAATATTGATAAAGTTTATCGAAATCAGAAACGCCGATTTGCTTCATAAAGCGCGTCAGTTGGGCGCGTTCTTTTGTTTCTTCCGAAGGCTGCCAGGCGATAGGTTGATTTTCCAAAAGGTTTACGTCATTCATATTTTCGTGATTTGAAAAGAATTAACCGATATTTTATAACAAAAGTAACAGTTAGAAAATTCAGCCAAATTTAGCGAACTTCGCGCCTTTGCGAAACGTAACGTTTTCTTCCCGCAAAAGCGCAAAGAAAATTTATGAGCGAAAAACCTGTCGAAATCAAACTGCCGGCGAATCTTTTTCAAGGCAAAACCGCCGTTATAACGGGCGCGAGCCGCGGCGTCGGACGCGCCACCGCCTTGAGATTGGCGGAAGCGGGCGCGAACGTCGTCGTTAATTATTTGAGCCGCGAGGATGCGGCAAACGAAGTAGTTGAAAAATGCAGAGAATTTGGCGTTGACGCAATCGCCGTTCAGGGCGACGTTTCCGAATGGCAGGCGGCGCAGAATATCGCCCAAAAAACTTTGGAAAAATTCGGGCGGATTGATTTGCTGGTTTTGAATGCCGGAATTTGGGAAGGAGCGCCGATTGAGGAGATGTCGGAGGAAACGTGGAACAAGGTTTTAAACACGAATCTGAAAGCGGCTTGGGCGATGACGAAAGCGTGCGTTCCGGCGATGAAAAAGCAGGAAAAAGCAGCGATTGTTTTGGTTTCTTCGACCGCAGGACAGCGCGGCGAAGCGAATTATTCAAACTACGCCGCTTCAAAAGGCGGGCAAATCAGTTTTACGAAAGCCTTAGCCTGCGAGCTCGCGCCGAAAATTCGCGTCAATGCGGTCGCGCCGGGCTGGATTGAAACGGCGATGGTGCGTCCGGTTTTTGAAGACGAAATTTACAAACGGCAGGTTTTGGATTCAATTCCGTTAAAAAGAATGGCGACGACCGACGACGTTGCGCTTTCGATTTGCTTTCTGCTCTCGGATTGGTCGCGCCACATTACGGGCGAGATTTTGAACATCAACGGCGGCGCGGTTCTGGTTGGGTGAATTGCTCGCGAAACACGCGAAAAGACGCGAAAAAGAAACTCATTTCATAACTTTTCGTGTATTTCGTGTGTTTCGCGGGCAATTCTTTTTATCTTCTTTGCGTCCTTCGCGGTTTTCATTTAACTTTACAATTTAATTGTGAGTGAAAAAACGAATCCAACTGTAATGAAGTTCGGCGGCACATCCGTCAAAGACGCCGAGGCTTTCACGCGCGTCGCGGAAATCGTCGGAAGCCAGCGCGAAGTCTCGCCCGTCGTGGTTGTTTCGGCGATGGCGAAGTTTACAGACGCGCTGCTTGATGCTTTTGAAACTGCAAAAAAAGGCGATTTTGAGACGGCGATTGGTTCGCTCGAAACGCATTTTGAACGCCACACGGAAGTTTCCCGCGAACTAACCGACGAAAATCAGCAAAAATCTTTCCAATTCGAGCTGGATTTCGCCAAAAAAGATTTGAGCGATTTGCTGATGCGCGTCTCGCGCCGCTCGCTGCCGTTGTCAATGCTCAAAGATGCGATTGTTTCCTACGGCGAGCAGCTTTCCTCGCGGCTTTTGGCGGAAGTTTGCAAGGCGAAAGGCTTAAATGCGCGGCAGGTGGATTCGCGCCGTTTGATTGTAACGGACGACGAATACGGCTCAGCCGCGCCGATTTGGGAGGAAACGGAAAAGCTGGTTCGATTGGAGCTGAAACCTTTGATCGAAGCGGGTGAGATACCGATTCTGGGCGGATTTATCGCCGCGAGCCGGAGCGGTGAAACGACCGTTTTAGGACGCGGCGGCTCGGATTATTCGGCAGCGCTGGTCGGAGCGGCGCTTCGGGCGAGAGAAATCCAGATTTGGACGGACGTAACCGGCGTTTTAACGTGCGACCCGCGAATTTGCACGGAAGCGCGAACTATAAAGACGCTTTCTTACGAAGAAGCGGCGGAGCTTGCTTATTTCGGCGCAAAAGTTTTGCACCCGAAAACTATTCAACCGGCGGTTGATTACCGGATTCCGGTGCGCGTTTGCAATACTTTTGAGCCGGAGACGGTCGGCACGATGGTCTTACCAAAATCCGCCGAGACGCTGAACAAAATCAAATCCATCGCGCACAAAACGGGCATCACAATTCTAAGAATCACATCGGCGCGAATGCTCGGCAGCTACGGCTTTATGGCTGCACTTTTCCAAATCTTTGAACGCTACCGCACCTCGATTGACGTGATCTCGACCTCGGAAGTTTCCGTTTCGCTCACGCTCGACAACACGCATTCGCTCGAAGCGATTGTTAATGAATTAAAACGTCTGGGCGAAGTCGAAATCGAACCGGATCAAGCGGTCGTCTGCGTCGTCGGCGAAGGCTTGCGCGAGACTTGCGGCTTGGCTTCCAAGATTTTCTCGACCATTTCCGACATCAATATTTCGCTTATTTCGCAAGGCGCTTCGAGCGTGAATATGACGTTTGTGGTGAATGAAGATAAGGTTTCGGAAGTGATTAGAAGATTTCATAATGAGTTCTTTGCAAAATTATGCTAGTAAATTCAAAAGATGAGAAAGAAGTTTTTTCAATCAAGAATTATGAATGAGCAGGAAAAATTTGAAAGGTTAATTCAGAGTAGCGAACTTCTTGTTAGAGCCGCGAATGAACGTGGCGATGACTTTAGTATTTTAACAGAATTATATGGTGACCCATCACATTTTGTTTATGAAATCCTTCAAAATGCAGAGGATGTTGGTGCAACAAAAGTAGAGTTCGAGCTATTTAATGACAGAATAGAAATAATTCATAATGGACAAAGAGATTTTATATTTGAGGATGTTAGAGGAATTGTAAGAACTGGAAATAGTATAAAAAAAGATGATATTAACAAACTTGGTAAGTTCGGAGTTGGTTTTAAGTCTATTTTCGCAATTACTAATGAGCCTAAAATTCATTCGGGAGAATATCATTTTTGTATAAAAGACTTATTTATTCCCGAAAGAATTTCACCTATTTCTTTAACTGGCACAAAATTCATCCTTCCATTTAAGCACAAAAAAAGAACGGAAAAAGAAATTTATGAACTTATAAAATTTCGATTACAAAATATCGGTGCCACTTTTCTCTTATTTTTAAGTAATATTCAAGAAGTGTCGTGGAAAAACGGAGAATTTTATGGATTCTATTCAAAGAAGATAAGCCCAGTTAAAGGTCTAGAGAATGTTTGGAAGGCATCAATACAATCAGAACACAATTCAAAAAATTATTTAATTTTTGGCAAATCGGTAAATTTTGGAGAAAAAAAGCTATTTGTAAAAATAGCTTATCAATTACAAGGAGCGAAAATTGTGCCAATAAGCAGAGAGCATTTTTTACATGCTTTCTTTGAAACTAACGTGAGAACTTCGCTTAACTTTTTAATACACGCTCCGTTTCGGACGACTCCAGCCAGAGATAATATACCCTTTGAAAATCCCGATAATATCAGATTAATTGAATCTCTTTCAGATTTAGTTGCGGAAAGTATAGAAGTAATTCGGGATTTAGGAAAACTTTCAGTAGATTTTTATGAAAAAGTATTGCCTCTTCGAGAACCTGAATTACAAGGAATTATTTATTCTAAATTTTACGAAAAAGTATTAAAGATTTCAGAAACTAAAAGAGTTTTACCCTCTTCCATAAAAAACAAATTTGTGCTCGCTGAAAATGCCTTAGTTGCAAAAGAAAAGGATTTAGTCAGATTGCTGAATAGCAAAGACCTAAAAAAAATATTTAGAAAAAGCCATTTTTTAGATGCAAATATAACTTCTGATAAAACCCCTAACTTTTGGAGATACT
>DATHTS010000317.1:0-7944 GCA_035462935.1 Pyrinomonadaceae bacterium | reverse complement strand
ATTAAATAAGTTTTAATCGTCGTAATGCTCTCTTGCGGGCGCGACGGCGAGAAAATCCTGCGTGATGCGCTCGGTGTAAACTTCCAGCAATTCGCCGAGTCTTTCCCGATTTTCCGAGTAAAAAATTAAGCCGACGTGCTTCGGTTTCGTAACGCGATAGACGATTTCCGCATCCGTGTAATGCGAAGTGTCCGGCTTTTCTTCTTTCGCCAGAGCCAGAGCGATACCGGCGTAATCCTGACGCAGTTTCGGCGGCTCGTAAGGCTTTTTCTTCGTCGCCGTTTCGAGCTTTGCCCATTCGCGCCACAGATTAAAACCGCAAGCCTGTTCCAGAACGCTGGCGATATACGCGCCGCCGACGCGGCAAGCCACTTCCAGAAGGTAATATTTTCCGTCTTCCTCGCTTTGCAAAAATTCGGCGTGAGCGACGCCGCGCTCATATTTGAAGGCATTCAGGAGTTTTTTGTTCAATTTTTCAAGCTCTTTTCGCTCTTTGGATTTATACGGCACGATTGAAGACGTGAAAATGCCGCCGTAATGAGAAACCTTAAAGGGCGGCGTGCCGTATTCGCTCACACCCGCTACGACAACTTTTCCATTTTCGACTACCGAATCAACGTGAAAAACCTTGCCTTCGATAAATTTTTCGATCAGATACTGCGAAGGATGATCGCGCCAAGTATTGCGTTTGTCGAGATTATTCAAAACCTCCCAAACCTGTTCTTTCGTTTCGCATTTTTTTATGCCGAAGGCGGAAACCTCGGTGCGCGGTTTGACAATCCAGGGCGCAGGAACTTTTTCCAGAAAATCGTTTATCTCTTCAGGATTAAAAATTCCGGCGTATTTGGGGCAAGGAACTCCCGATGAACAAGCGATATTTCGCATCGCCAATTTGTCGCGGAATCTAAGCGCGTGCGAGCCGGTCATTCCGCCGAGTTGGAGATGTTCGCGCGCTTTGGCGGCGGTCAAAACGTCGAATTCATCAAGTCCGACCACGCGGTCAATCGGACGACTTCCCAGAATATTTGTAACCGCGCGTATATAATCTTCCAAACGCGCGTTGTCAGGCACGGTTTTAACTTCGTTCAGGCTCGTCCATGACCAAGGCTCGTCAAGCAATTTTTCCCGCGTTACAAGCGTTACGCGCCAATCGGCTTCGTGGCATTCCTCCAGAAATTCATTGCCTTTATGCTCGCTGGCAATGCAGACGATATGATTTTTCATATTTCAAATTCCAGATTCCAGATTCCAGATTTCAAATTTCAAATTCCAGATTTCAGATTCGGTTTTCGGATTGAGTCTTCAGATTTCAAATTAGAATTTCAGCGACCCTTTCAATTTGGAATCTGGAATCTGGAATTTGAAATTAAACTTTTTCATTTCGCCTTATAAATGCGTCAATGCTCCAATCGCTCGCGCCTTTCAGCATAAAAGCAATGGCGATGAAAAGAAACAAAAAAGCTTTTTCCTGTTCGTTAAAAGGGTCGTTGAAATGTCTTCCCAACAGCGCGGTTATCATTACGCAGGCGATGAAAAAACTCGAAATTCTAGTCAGAAATCCGAGCGCGAGAAACAATCCGCCTATAGATTCCGCGAATCCAGCCGCCCAGGAAAACAGCACCGGCGCGGGAAATCCCATCTGCGCCGTTCCGGCGATAAATTTTTCCGACGGCGGGATTTTGCCAAGCCCGTGCGCTCCCATCAAGGCGATGCCGGCAAAAATCCTGAGCAGAGCCAAGCCCGCGTTGGCGAGCGGCGAAAGCCCCGACTCGCCGCCGAAAAGTATCCGTTTCAGCATAAAATTTTTTTACCTCTGATTTTGTTTTACCAAAAAAGAATGGCACAATTTATATGTAAAAACAAACGAATCGTGTGATTTTGAAACTATCAAAACCCGATAATCGTTTGCAAATTAAGAGGTTTAATAATGGGCGGAATTGATATTGCAACTTTAGTCAGTCACTTGGTGATTTTTATGGTCGTTTTGCTTCTGGCGGTTTCGGCGCACGAAGCGGGACACGCCTGGATGTCGTATAAATTCGGCGACAACACGGCTTATATGCTCGGGCGCGTAACGCTCAATCCGGTCAGCCACACCGACCCGATTGGAACGCTTCTGATTCCGATCATCGCCTTTATTTTCGGCGCGGTCGGCGGCGCTCTCGGCAGCATTCCGCTCATCGGCTGGGGAAAACCGACGCCGGTCAATCCGCGAAACTGGACGAATTATAAATGGGGAAACGTGATGGTTTCCATCGCGGGCGTTTTGGCGAATCTGATTTTACTGTTTATCGGAATTGTTTTAGCGAAAATCCTGATGACACAAGGCTTTACGCCCAGAGATTTTTTCAGCACGGCGACCAATCCGCTGGTTATTTTCGTCAGTAATTTAATGCTTTTGAATCTTTCTCTGTTCGTTTTCAACTTGCTGCCGTTTCCGCCGCTTGACGGGAGCAAGATTCTCGCAACCTTTTTGCCCGAAAGCACGCAGCCGATTTTGAATCTTCTGGAACAATACGGGTTTTTGATCTTGATGGCGCTTATTTACATCGGCGTTTTTCGGATGATTATCTATCCTTTCTATCTCGCGCTGGCTTATATTTTAGTTGCAATTTACTGATTTTTTTATGAAAAAACGAATTTTCAGCGGCGCTCAGCCGACCGGAAATCTGCATATCGGAAATTATCTCGGAGCTTTAAAAAATTGGGTTCATCTGCAAAACGAATACGAAAATTTCTTTTGCATCGTCAACCTGCACGCGATAACTCTGCCGCAAGACCCGCAGACTTTGCGGCAAAAAACGCTGGATTTGGCGCGGATTTATCTGGCTTCGGGCGTTGACCCGCAAAAATCCACGATTTTTATCCAATCCGACGTTGCGGAACATGCCGAATTAACCTGGATTTTAAGTTGCGTCGCGCGAATGGGCGAGTTGGAAAGAATGACGCAGTTTAAGGATAAATCGAGCGGCAAAGGCGAGCGCGTCGGGGTCGGGCTTTTTACTTATCCGGTGTTGATGGCTTCGGACATTTTGCTTTATCAAACCGATTTAGTTCCGGTCGGGCAGGATCAAAAACAGCATCTCGAATTGACGCGCGATCTTGCCGAAAGATTCAACCGCGATTACGGCGAAACCTTTAAAATGCCCGAACCTTACATTCCGCCGGTCGGCGCGAAAATCTTGTCGCTGGCTGAGCCGGAGAAAAAGATGTCGAAATCCGATGAAAATGTGAGCGGCTCGATTTTCCTGCTCGATTCGCCCGAGGATATTACTAAGAAAATCAAAAAAGCCGTGACCGATTCAGGAACTGAAATTCGATTCGACGAATCGCGCCCGGCAATCAACAATCTTTTGACGATTTATCATCTTCTGACCGGAAAAACTGCCGAAGAAACGGAAGCGCATTTCGAGGGCAAAGGCTACGGGCATTTTAAAACCGAACTGGCTGAAGTTGTGGTTGAATTTCTGCGCCCGTTCCAAGAGCGCGTGCGGGATTTTGACGATGATGAACTCGAAAAAATCCTGAAAAACGGCGCGGAAAAAGCCCGCGCGGTGGCGAGCGAAACTTTGCAGACGGTCTACGAGCGAATGGGAATCAGATAATTTTCACCACAAAGACACGAAGAACACAAAGAAAATTAAAATAGGATAGATAGGATTCAAATGATTGGATTTCCTGTTTGTCCTATTTTTTATTTATGCTAAACTTCAAAAACCGAATCTTCAAAATCTTTAAAAATTTATTCAGGAAAACCTATGAAACTAAAATTTTTCAGCTTAGCTGTCGTTTTACTGCTGACTTTCGATCTCTTCGGGCAAGGCTACAAAAAGCCGCCGAAGGAAATTCTGGACGTGCTGAACGCGCCCGTGACGCCGATAACTTCGGTCAGTCCGGCGAAGGATAAAATGCTTTTGGCGGAGCCTTTGCGCTATCCGCCGATTTCCGATCTTGCCGAGCCGATGCTGCGGATTGCCGGGCTTCGCATCAATCCGAAGACGAATTCGCCGCACCGCCAGCTTAATTACGTGAAACTGGCTTTGAAAAATATCGCCGACGGAAAAGAAACGCCGATTGCTTTGCCGCCGAACGCGCAGATCGTTTCGCCGCAGTGGAGCGCGGACGGGAAATACATTGCCGCCGGAAACGTCACGCCTGCCGGCGTTGAGCTTTGGATTATCGAAACCGCGACCGGAAAGGCTTGGAAGATAAACAATGCGCGGGTCAACACGGCTTTCGGCGGTTTTGACTGGATGCCCGACCAGAAAAGCCTTTTAGTGAATCTCGTTCCGCAAAAGCGCGGAGCCGCGCCGACCGATTCCTCTGTTCCGGGCGAGCCGAACATTCAGGAAACCGCCGGTAAAGCCGGAGCCGTCCAGACGTTTCAGGATTTGCTGAGATCACCCGCCGACGAAAAAATGTTCGATTATTACACGACTTCGCAACTGGCGATTGTCGGCGTTGACGGCAAAATTAAGGAAATCGGGCAGCCCGCGATTTTTGACACTGCCGACGTTTCGCCCGATGGGCAGTATATTTTGACATCGCGCATTCAGCGCCCGTATTCATATCTTTTCCCGTTTTACCGATTTCCGAAAGAAGTCGAAGTTTGGGACAGAAACGGCAAAATGGTTCGCAAAGTGGCGAGCATTCCTTTGCAAGACCAGCTTCCGGTGCAGGGCGTTCAGGTCGGACCGCGAAGCTACGGCTGGATTCCGACCGAAAATGCAGCCTTGATTTGGGCGGAAGCGCTGGATAAAGGCGACCCGAGCAATAAAGTTACGCCGCGCGACCGTCTTGTAAAACTCGCCGCGCCGTTTAACGCGCAGCCGAACGAGATTGTAAAAGTCGAGCAGCGTTATTCGGGCAGAAATTTCGGCGAGGAAAACGGGATGATGTGGTTTTACGATTTCAACCGTGACACGCGCCGCCGCCGAATCTTTATGATTGATTACCGCAATCCGGGACAGCCAAAGCTTATCTCGGATTTAAACGTCAGCGACCGCTATAACGACATCGGACAGCCCGTGATGAAAACACTGCCGAACGGCAGAAGCGTCGTTTTGCAAAATGACGGTTTTGTCTTTCTGAGCGGCGCGGGCGCGACCCCGCAGGGCGACCGACCTTTTCTGCGCCGGATGAATTTGAATACTTTGAATTCGGAAGAAATTTTCCGCTCCGAGCCGAACGTTTATGAAAGCTTCGTAACTTTGATGGACGAAAACGCGAACGCTTTTATCACGCGCCGCGAATCGCTCGAAATGCCGCCGAATTTGATTTTGCGCGACCGGACGAACACGCCGGAAGCCAGAGCGAACGCGACTTCGATGAAGCCTTTGACGGATTTCAAAGACCCGTCGCCGGTTTTACGCGGCATCAAAAAACAGCTTGTGCAATACAAACGCGCCGACGGCGTTGATTTGTCGTTCACGCTTTACCTGCCGCCGAATTACAAGGAAGGAACAAGGCTTCCAACCGTCGTTTGGGCTTACCCGCTCGAATTTACCGACCCGAGCGTTGCCGGACAAGTTTCCGGTTCGACCAAGCGTTTTACCCAGTTTGGCGGCTCTTCGCATTTGTTCTTCCTGCTGCAAGGCTACGCCGTTCTTGACGATGCGACGATGCCGATTGTCGGCGATCCTGAAACCGTGAATGATACGTTTATCAAGCAGATCGTTGATTCGGCGCAGGCGGCGATTGATAAAGGCGTGGAAATGGGCGTGGTTGACCGCGACCGCGTCGGCGTCGGCGGACACAGCTACGGCGCGTTTATGACGGCGAATCTGCTGGCGCACTCGGATATATTCCGCGCCGGTATCGCCCGAAGCGGCGCGTATAACCGGACGCTCACGCCTTTCGGTTTTCAAAGCGAAAGACGCACGTTTTGGCAGGCGCCGGAGCTTTACACGAGAGTTTCGCCATTCTTTTTCGCCGATAAAATCAACGAGCCGATTCTGTTAATTCACGGCGAAGCCGACAATAATCAGGGAACTTACCCGATTCAATCGGAACGCCTTTTCGCCGCTCTCAGCGGAACGGGCGGAACGGCGCGGCTCGTAATGCTTCCGCTCGAATCGCACGGTTACGCGGCGCGGGAATCAATCGAACACACGCTTTACGAAATGGTGAATTGGTTTGATAAATACGTGAAAAATGCGCCGCCGCGCGATAAAAAACAGGTGGCGGAGAAATAATCCGGCAAAATAAAAACTCCGCTTCTGCAAAAGTTGAAGCGGAGTTTTTATTTTTATCTTGAAAATTTTAAGAATTTTCCTCTGCTTCAAATTCATTCATTAGGAAAATATAGTCAATACTGTTTTTGTCTTTTCTCGCTCCGAGCCAAACAACAAATAGAGTAACCGTATCGCCTTTTTTCAGTTCTTCACTGAAAAAAGAAGCTACTTGCTTTTGCACAGGCAGCCAATATTCAACTTTGTCTTCAATGAAAAGATATTCATTTTCAAACAGGTCTAAATATTCTTTCGGCTTATCGAGAGTTTTCAGCCAGATGGAAATAAATTCTTTTCTTTTATCGGAAACTTTTCTTGACGATCCTGTATAGGTTGCTTTAACTCTTGACTGAAAAGAGTTGTAAGACAAAATTATCGAAATATCCTTTTTTTCATCTCTAATATGAACGTCAGGATTTTTTAACGACTTTGCCGCAATTGTAGTGATGATTTCCTTTAAAGTTCGCGGTTGATATAAGTCCCAACTGCTTTGCGCGAATGTCTGACTAACAAACAAGGTAATAAATAAGGCAAGGAAAATAAATTTTTGTTTCATATTCACCATACTTTATAGATTATGGAAAGTTGTCCAACTTCAGGTTAAACTCATATTGCCTTTTTTCTGCATTTCCAAAACATCACTCGCCCAAGCTCTGAGTTCGGCGGTTAAAACTTTGACATCGGCAAGCAGACCGTGTCCGATTTGCAGTCCCTCGTGCGCCATTGACTGCGCTCTTTCCAACCGAACGTCAAGGCTGAACTGAGTTTCTTTAAGCTCCTTCATTTCATATTTTACAAGCGATATTTCATTTTCTATTTTTTCAAATCGTTCATTCATTTCGCGTCTTAAATTATTAATCGCGTCAAGAATCGCATTGGTTTGTGGTAATGTGTCTTCGCTGTCCATATTTTTATCCTCTCAGTCAAGGAATTGTAACACTAAAGCGATTAATAAAAAAGAAAAGTTTTCCTGCTGATTTCCAATCGAATAAAGCCTGAAAACATAAAGCCGCTATCCTTTTGGCGATGGATTAGCAGCTTTATAATTTTTTAATTTTTCAGACAGGCTCTAATAAACTTCGTCAATTTCAATAAACCGGTGATTGTCCATTTTTGAAAATACAAACGGCGCTTCCATCAGCGAAATATCCACCGGCAAGCCTTCGCGCAGTAATTTTTCGGCTTCTTCGGCGCATACCGGCTTTGAAAAGAAATAGCCCTGACCGTAACGGCAGCCGAGCGAGCGCAATTGCCAAAGCTGCTGTTCATTTTCGATACCTTCGGCGACCACTTCGATTTCCAGATTTTGTCCGAGTATAAGAATTGTGCGGACGATTGCCTCGCTCTTTAAATCCGCGTCCATCTTACCGATAAATGAGCGGTCAATTTTCATACGGTCGAAGGGGAATTGGTGAAGATAGCTCAACGACGAATAACCCGTGCCGAAATCGTCGGTGCTGAGACGAACGCCAAGCGCTTTCAGCTCATTCAAAACCCGCAAAGCCGTTTCGCTGTGCTCCATAACGGTGCTTTCGGTTACTTCCAATTTCAGATTACGCGCGTCGAGTCCGGTGCTCGCCAGTATTTCCCTGACACGCGAAGTCAGCGACGGGTGCATCAATTGTTTGGCGGAAAGATTAACGCTGATGGAAATAGGTTTCGCCGTTGAAATCCTGTGCTGCCATTGCCTTGTTTGGCGGCAGGCTTCTCTTAA
>DATHTS010000316.1:0-17381 GCA_035462935.1 Pyrinomonadaceae bacterium | reverse complement strand
GGTTACGAGATTTTCGAGCCGCTGGTTGAAGATAAAAACAAAGAGATTAAATTCTATAAATCGCACAACGAGATTAAATTTTATACTTGGGGAGATGCTGAATGCTGTCTTCCGCGCGGAGCGACCCGCGCGACTTTGCTCGACGAATGGAAAGAAGTTTCAATGCCGCCCGCGCCGCAAGCGCCAATGCGGCAATCTCCGAAACAACAGGCGGAAAAAGGAGAGACCACTGAAGGCGAGCGTCCAAATTATCAGCGCAGTCTGCATTTGCAGAAGGGCGACGTTTTGATTTTTGAAGAAATTTTAGGCGCGAAAACGGGCGACCCGGCGGATGCTGACCCGAAGCGCCGGTGCGCCGTGCGTTTAACGCGGGTCGAGCAGATTGAAGATCCGCTCACAAAAACGCCTGTCGTCGAAATCGAATGGGCGCAGGCGGACAATCTGCCGTTTGCGCTTTGTCTCTCGGCGCGTCTTTCTTCGCCCGATTGCCGCGTCATCGAAAACATAAGCGTCGCTCGCGGCAACGTCATTCTGGTTGACCACGGCGAACAGGTTTGGGTATTAGACAAGGAGGGCAAGCGTATTTTTTTAGAAAAAGTTGAGGGAATCGTGCCAACGGCTGAGACGGTGGGCGAATGTCTGTGCGAAGGCAGCACAGTAGAATTTACCGACATTCCGGGCAAGTTTCGTTTCGCATTGAAAAAATCGCCGCTTACCTACAGTCAAAAGATTTCGCGCCAATCGTCCGCTTACGAGTGTATGAAACAGGACCCGCGCACGGCATTGCCGAACGCGAAACTTTACGGCGAGCCGTCAAACATTGATGAAGAATCCGCCGATTTTTTCGAGAAGCCGAAAACCGTCTGGCATCCGAAATTCGACCTCTTAGCGAGCGACGCGGATGAGCGCGGCTTTGTCGTCGAAATAGACAACGAAGGTCGTGCGCACATACGTTTCAGCGACGGCGAGTGCGGGCGCATGCCCGAAGCCGGAACATCATTCGCGGCGCAGTATCGAATCGGCAACGGCAAAAGGGGAAATGTCGGCGCGGAAACCATTAAATACATGGTCACGCGCGTTTCGACGAGCGGCTCGATGCTGCGCCCGCGCAATCCGATGCCCGCGGAAGGCGGCGCTGAAGCCGAGCCGATCTCGGAAGTAAAACTGTTTGCGCCGCGCGCTTTTCGCAAAAAACCGGAACGCGCGATTACGGCTGACGATTACGCGCAGGTTGCCGAACTAAACGAGGATGTCCAGCGCGCCGCCGCGAGCTTGCGCTGGACGGGAAGCTGGCACGAAGCCCGCGTCGCCGTTGACCCGTTCGGCGCGGAAGTATTAAGCGAAAAATTGCGCCGAAAAAGCAAAGGTTCTTTATATCGTTATCGCCGTATCGGTCACGATCTGACGGTAACGCAGGCGCGCTACGTTCCCCTCGATTTACGGTTCGAGGTGTGCGTCGCGCCGTATTACCTGCGCGGACACATCGAAGCGGCGCTGCGCGAAGTTTTCGGCAATCACATTTACGCGAACGGGCGGCGCGGTTTCTTTCATCCCGATAATCTGACTTTCGGCGGCGGCATTTATTTGAGCGGGCTAGTCGCGGCGGCTCAGGCGGTCGAAGGCGTTGTCAGCGCCCGCGTAACGAAACTGCAAAGACTTTTCGAGAGCGCGAACAATGAAATCGCCAACGGCGTGCTGCCTCTCGCTAATAACGAAATCGCGCGGCTCGACAACAATCCGAATTTTCCCGAACGCGGCAGGCTTAATTTCGCTATGACAGGAGGACGATAATGAAACAATGCGGATGCAGTAAAAATCTTTCGTGCGGCTGCTGTGAAGGCGTCGAGGCTTTGACGCCGCAGCCGACGGCGAATCGTCCCGGATTGAGCGCGCTGCGTTACCGCATCGGCACGCACTCGACGTTTTTTGAAACGATGCAGGCGCGCCTGTCCGGTTTTTATCTCAGATCGTCCGGTGACGGCGACGATAAACACTATCCGCTGGCGGGTCTCAAAACGCGGCTGACGAACGACGCTTCGATCGCGCTGCTTTCCGCCGCCGCGACCGTTTTCGACGTGCTGACTTTTTATCAGGAGCGAATCGCCAACGAAGGTTATTTGCGAACGGCGACCGAACGACGTTCGGTTTTGGAATTGGGTCGGCTGGTCGGCTACACGCCGCGTCCGGGCGTTGCGGCGAGCGTTTATCTGGCTTACACATTGGACGACAACAGCGAGCCGGTCGAGATTCCTTTGGGCGCGCGGGCGCAGAGCGTTCCTCTGCCGGTCAAATCTTCGGCGGAGGCGACCGCGCAGAGCGCCCCGCTGCCTGCCGAATTGCCGCAGTCGTTTGAAACTTCCGAAAAGCTCGAAGCGCGCAAAGAGTGGAATGATTTGAAGCCGCGCGCGACGCGCCCGCAAAACATCACGATAAAGAACGCCGGGTTTATCAAGACGATTTATTTTGAAGGGACGGAGACAAACTTAAAGCCCAACGACCCGCTTCTGTTCGTTTTCGAGGGACAAGGCGCTGCGCCGATCTTTCGCCGGGTCGAGACGGTCGAGCCGCTGTTTGACGATAGAAAGACTAAAATTACATTACTGCTTTCCTTCGACAATACCATTCTGGAATTCATCGAGCGATACCTGACTAATTTCGAAGCGTTTTGCATTGACGCTCAGGATAAATTGATAATCCGCGCGCGGAAACTACTTTCGGATGTAAGAAAGGCGATAACCGATGCGCAGCCTGAAGAAGACCAAATGCTAAAAGACGCGGAACAGCTAATCATCAATATTGATGAAAGCGGAAATACGCACGTACAGAAATGGTTTGACAGCCTGGTAAAAGAATTGATTTATACCTTGCGCTCTCTGGGCGTTATAGACGAGTGGCTGAATAACCTGGGTGAACAAGGCGGCTTTGATGATTTTAACGACGGCTTGCGGGAGTTTGCCGGCACGATGGGCAATTTAGCCGGATTGATTAAGATTTTGCGCAAGTCGGACGGCTTTGGTGAGCTGGTCGGCGAAGTGATTGAAGTTTTGAGCAAGTTTGCGAAGTTCGACGTCTTGATATTCCAGAACTTGATAAACGATTTGATTCGCCTTTTGCGTTCTCAGGGAATTCTAGACCAATGGCTGAGTGATTTGCCCGCAGGCAATTTCAAAAAGCTGCTCGATGAACTTCAAAGCGTTGCAGCCGAGGGGAACATCTCTGATAAGTTGATCAGGGCTTTGCTCGGGCTGGACAGCTTTGATGAATCGGTAGATAAGGTAGCTGAGACGGCGGGCGGATATAACGACTTTAGTGAAGAAAAACTGAAAGAGTTTATCACCCGCATCCGCCAGCCATCTTCCGTGTCGGCGTTGAGCAGTTTTGTAAGTCTTACCCGACCGCTTTCTTTGCCCGCGTCGAAGCAGCCGGCGAACAGTCTGGTTTTAGGGCGCAGCGCGAAGCAGGTGTTCGATGTTCGAAATGATACGCTGCCGCAAATGGTCGCCGCCTTTAATAAAGACGTCGGCGAAAAAGCCTATCAAGCATGGGCTAACACGACCGTCACCAAGCCGCAGCGGGTTAAAGTTTACGCGCTTCGCGTGACCGCGCAGTTGTTCGGCAGTACTGCCGCGCCGCGATTTAAGGTTGAAAAAGACGGAACAATGACGAACCTCGGCGAGCCTTTGATTGTGGAGGTATTTGAGGCTAATAAGCTGCCGCCGCCCGGTTTTGATGGCGAGATAGACGCCGAGACACGGAGAGCCGTAATCAAGCATGAAGAAGAAAATTTTATTTATCTTAATTCAAGCTACGACAAAATCGTACCCGATAGCTGGATTGTCGTTGATACGAGAGACGTTGAAAGATTAAACTCAAATCGAGACTTAACTCCTAACTTTGAGTTGCTGCCGAATAATTTATTGATTACCAAAGCAAAAGATGTGTCGGCGTCAATTTCAAGAACCAATTACGGGATGAGCGGCAAGACGACACATATCAATCTGGGCGATTCTCGCTGGATTACGTATGTCGAGGACAAGAATTTGAAAAATTCGCTGGATTCCGAATTTCGACTCGTTCGCAAAACGGTCGTTTACGCGCAGAGCGAACAATTGGAGCTTGCCGACGAGCCACTTAACGACGACGTGTGCGGAAGCAGAATCGAGCTTGGCTATCTCTATGAAGGCTTGCGCGCGGGACGCTGGATTATTGTCTCCGGCGAGCGCACCGACATATTGAATACGAGCGGCGTGATGGCAAGCGAGCTTGTTATGCTCGCGGGCATCGAACAAAGTTACGACCCGGAGATGCCAGGCGACAAAATTCACAGCACGCTCATTCTAGCCAACCGTCTGGCTTATACCTACAAGCGCAAAACGGTAAAAATCTACGGCAACGTTGTCAAAGCAACGCACGGCGAGACGCGCAGCGAAGTTCTCGGAAGCGGCGACGCGACTCAAACGATGCAGACTTTCACGCTCAAACAGCCGCCGCTCACTTTTGTTTCTGCGCCGACGCCGAACGGTATTGAAAGCACTCTGGAAGTGCGCGTCAACGATGTTCGCTGGCACGAAACCGACAGTCTCGCCGGACTCAAGCCGCAAGACCGCAAGTTTATTACCAAGACAAGTGACGAAGCGCAAACAAGCGTTATTTTCGGCAACGGCGAGCAGGGCGCGCGCCTGCCGACCGGCGTTGAAAACGTCAGGGCGGTTTATCGCAGCGGCATCGGGAAATCCGGCAACGTCAAAGCCGAACAGATTAGCCTGCTGATGACAAAACCGCTCGGCGTGCGCGAGGTTATCAATCCTTTGCGCGCTTCGGGCGGCGCGGATAAAGAGACGCGCGACCAGGCGCGGCGTAATGCGCCGATTGCACTGATGGCGCTGGACAGGCTTGTTTCAACAAGAGATTACGCCGATTTTGCGCGCACATTCGCGGGCATCGGAAAATCGAGCGCGGCGCGGCTTTCGGACGGTTATCGCCAAATCGTTCATTTGACGATTGCGGGCGCGGCAGATATTCCGATTGACGTAAATTCCGATCTTTACAAAAATCTGCGCCGCTCGCTGCTGAAATACGGCAACCCTTTTCAGCCGGTTCAAATCGTTACGCGCGAACTGCTCGCTTTAATCATTGTCGCAAAAGTCGGTATTCACGCCGATTATCTCTGGGAATCGGTCGCGCCGAAAATTCGTGCGGCATTGCTGGATGCGTTCAGCTTCGAGCGGCGCGAACTCGGTCAGAGTGTCTTTTTGAGCGAAGTTGTCAGCGTGATACAGAGCGTCGAAGGCGTTTTGTATTCGGATATTGATGTGCTGGACGGCATCTCTGAAACGGAATTGAGCAGTGAAGCCGCTTTGAAAACAAAGACGGATAGCTGGCTTGTTCCAGACAGCCCGCATTCGTATGTGCAGGCGAAACTTGCGCGCAAAAACCTTGAATTCCAGCCCGGCGCAAATCCGGCGCAGGCGCGTATTCTGCCCGCGCAGCTGGCGTATCTGACTCCCGATGTGCCGGATACTTTAATTCTCAACCAAATCGAGGAGGCGAAAAAATGAAAAACTCAGAGGATCGCTTGTATGAATTATTGCCGGAAGTTTATCGCCTGCGCGATGCCGAGCGCGGCGAACCGCTCCGCGCGTTGCTCGCCGTTATCACCGAACAGGTGAATTTAGTCGAAGCCGACATCGCGCAGACGTATGACAACTGGTTTATCGAAACCTGCGAGGATTGGGTCGTGCGTTATATCGGCGATCTTCTCGGATATAAAATTCTACACACATCCGGCGAGCCGACCGAAACGACAACGCCCGGAGCGAAGACGCGCGGGCGAATTTTAATTCCGCGCCGCGATGTGGCGAACGTAATTTCCTATCGCCGGCGCAAGGGCATACATTCGTTACTCGAACTTCTGGCGCACGACGCGGCAAGTTACCCGGCGACGCGCGCCGTCGAGTTTTATAAACTGCTCGGCTGGACGCAAGCCTTTAATTTTCCGCGTCCGACGCGCGGGCGAACGGTAAATCTGCGCGACGGCGACGCCTTGGATTTGATTGACAGCCCGTTCGATAAATCCGCGCGCACCGTAGATTTACGCCGCGCCTCGTCCGGTCGGGCGCAGGGACGCTATAATATTCCGGGCATCGGCGTTTTCGTCTGGCGATTAAAATCGTATTCGGTTACTGAAACACCCGCCTATTGTCTCGAAGAAGAAGCGCCGGAATGTTACACCTTCAGCGTCCTCGGCAGCGATACGCCGCTTTACAACCGTCCGCAGCCGGAAACCGAACCGACGCATATCGCCGAAGAATTGAATCTGCCGACACCGATTCGCCGCCGCGCGTTTGAAAAACGAATCTTCAAAGACGGTAAGCTGATCGGCACGGAAGCCTCGGAAAAATATTACGACGAAAGTCTGTCCGTTTTCCTGCTCGACCGGAGCGGAAAAATAAAACAGATTTCGCGTGAAAAGATCATCCCGTCGAATTTGAGCGATTGGGCGAAATATCGCCCGCCGCGCAATTTTGTCGCCGTTGACCCGAAGCTCGGTCGAATCGTTTTTCCGCCCGATCAAAAACCGAGATACGGCATTGTCGTTTCTTATCAATACGCTTTTAGCGCAGACATCGGCGGCGGCGAATATAATCGCCCTTTATCGCAGCCGAAAAATGCAGCCATTTACCGCGTCGGCAGAAACGAAACGCACAAGACGATTAACTCCGCGCTCGCGGCTTGGGAGAATAAGGAAATTAAGCCGCGCTCGGCGGTTATCGAAATTCAGGACAGCGGAGTTTATACCGAACCGCTCAAGATTGAGTTGAAGGCGGGAGAATATTTACAAATTCGCGCCGCCAACCGCCGCCGTCCCGTTATTCGGCTGTTGGATTATCAAGCGAATCTTTCCGACTCGCTGACCGTCAAAGGAGCTAAAAGCAGCCTTTTCGCGCTCGACGGGCTGCTCATCACCGGACGCTCGGTACAAATCGTCGGTCCCGATTCGGAATCGAACGAGGATTCCGAATACGATTCGGAGGCTATTGAAGCAAAGGACGAAACGGCTCAAGCAGGAAACGAAGAAACGTCGGAAACGGGTGATTTATGCCAAGTGGAAATCAGGCATTGCACGCTCGTTCCGGGCTGGAGTCTGCATTGTGATTGCGAGCCGCAAAGACCGAACGAACCGAGTCTCGAACTCGAATTCACGGGCACCCGCGTTGAAATCGAACACAGCATCATCGGCACGATTGAGGTAACGGCGAACGAACGCGCGAGCGAACCGCAGATTATTCGCATCAGCGACAGCATTTTGGACGCAACCGGCGAAGAGCGCACCGCGCTCGGCACAAACGAGGGCGGCTTGGCGTATGTCAAGCTGACGATGGCGCGCACGACCGTCATCGGAAAAATCAGAGCGCACGCCATCGCGCTCGCCGAAAACAGCATTTTTAAAGGTTTGGTGACGGTCGGGCGCAGGCAACAGGGCTGCGTGCGTTTCTGTTATGTTACGCCCGGCTCCCGCGCGCCGCGCCGCTTCCGGTGTCAGCCTGATTTAGCCGAGCAGGCGATTGAAGCCGAAATGCGGGCGACGGCTCGCAAAACGCAGCAGCCCGAGCCGACTCAAATTGAAATTGCGGCGGCGAAGACGCGCGAGCAAACGCGCGTCGAGCCGGACTTTAACAGCGTGCGCTACGGCGCGCCGACCTATTGCCAGTTGGCGCAAACGTGCGCCGACGAGATTCTGCGCGGCGCGGACGATGAATCCGAGTTTGGCGCGTTCCACGATTTATATCATCCGCAGCGCGCGTTGAATCTGCGCTCGCGGATTGACGAATACACGCCCGCCGAGGCGGAAGTCGGAATTTTTTATGCCAGTTAGAAATCTGAGGAGGACAAAATGAAAGGTGATTTTTCCCGTGATACTTTTAATTCGAGAAAGAATTTTAGCCGTGTCTTGATGCAGCAGGGACGAGTTCAGCTCGATGCCGATTTTAATGAACAATCGGCGATTCTGCTTCATTACCTGCGAACGCTGACGATTGATTTAATCGGACAGCACGGCGGTCCGGGCAGCAGCTTCGAGATAAATTTCATAAAGGACGGTAAAGACCTGACCATCGCGCCGGGACATTATTACGTGGACGGCATCTTATGCGAAAACGACGAGAAGCTCAACCATAATCCCGTCAGCTATTTAAATCAGCCGAGTTATCGTCCGAATAGCAACAGTCTTCCGGACTTTCCCTTTCTCATATACCTTGACGTTTGGGAAAGACATATCACCTGTTTTGAAGACGAAAGCCTGTGTGAAGTTGCGCTCGGCGGAATTGATACGACGACGCGCACTCAGGTTGTATGGCAAGTAAAGCTGCTTAAGCTGGAGGGATATGAGAATCAAGAATGCGGATCTTTGCTTCCGCCTCAGAGCGATGCGAAACTGTCCGCCCGGACCCGGAAGGCTGAAGTTTCGGACGATCCTTGTAATATCGAACCCGACGCGCGTTATCGCGGCGCGGAAAATCAGCTTTACCGCGTCGAGATTCACACGGGAAATGCGGATAATTCAAGTTCCGAACAGCCGCCAATAACATTTAAATGGTCGCGCGAAAACGGCTCGGTCGTTTTTACAGTGATGAGCTTGACAAGTAGCAATGATATGACTGAAGTCGGGCTGGCGAATCTTGGACGCGACGATAAATTCGGCTTGCGCGAGGGCGATTGGGTAGAGCTGATTGATGACGCTTACACACTGCATAACCGCGCGGGCAATTTAATGCGGATCGCTTCGATTGACCGCGACGAAATGAGCGTTACTTTAAACGGCGCGCCGAAGTTTCCGATCAGCGTAAAACCCGAAAATCATCCGCTGCTGCGGCGCTGGGATCAAAAAGCGGGCATCCCGCAGGAAGGCGGTTTAACTTTGAATACCGAAGGCAGCAACGCGGACAATGCGGCAATAATCATCAAGAACAATTGGCTCAACCTTGAAGACGGCATACAAATTAAATTTACTGATGAAAATTCAACTTATCGCACCGGCGATTACTGGCTCATTCCAGCGCGCACGGCGACCGGCGATGTCGAATGGGAAAAAGACGCGTCCGGCGCCCCCGTTCCGCAGCCGCCGCACGGCATCGAACACCATTACGCTCCGCTCGGAATAGCTGTCGATGCAAATACTTTGACGCCCTGTCGCTGCACGCTTAAGCCTGTTTCAATTTTTCTATCGGCGAAAGGTAATGTTCCAAGGAAGGGCAAGAATCCTTAGTAAATATGCAAAATAAATTTAAGATACCAGAGACGGTTATGCCGTTTTAATGTTTAACGAATTCTAAAAACTTCTTTTCGATGCCAGGCTAAATTATCTAAAGCAGGCAAAAACTTTTCTTCGATTGGATGAATAATATTTCGTTGTGCGAGAGTTACGATAAATGAAGGCAAATTGGTGTTTGTTGCCAATTGCGGGGAAGTTATAACTTCGTATTTTGAGGAAACACTTATTAATCCTTCATCGAAGTTCCAATGACATGAACGGCACAGACATATGCCGTTTCTTGGATCGTCATTTCTGCTGATGCTGAAAGGTATAATGTGTGCGGCTTCAGCAATTGTAAGTCCGTCGGAGGTTAATATTCTGATTCCGCAGGTTGTGCAGCGATGTTCGTAAGTTTTTACAATGGCAAGTCGAAAGCCTTGGCTCCTGGCGGCGGGTTTGATTTCTTCTATGTCAATTATTTTTCTTTCCTCATCCAATAAATCCAAACTATATTGATATGCTTCATTGTTAATTTGGCTTTGCTCGATCAGCATCGGTTCCGCTTCAGCGGCAAAATATCTCGCGATTAATAATGCTCTTAAAGTTTCTCTGTTTTCTTTCACTTTTAAGAGTTCGAACAGTTCATCATCAAATTTAGCGCCGATCGCCATTTCTTTGATTTGAGAAACAGTGGTTAGTTGAATATTTCGTTCTCTAATTGTCTGAAGCTCTTTTTCTCGTCCGGGATAAGGTATCAAATGCTAGAAACCATCGCTCATCAGATAAAAAAACGGCGTTGCGATGTTTCCTTTTCTTCCTGGCGGCATTATTTTTGACCGATAAAGTGTGAATGTTTCACAAAATTCCGGGATTAATTCGATAAAATTTTTTTCAATTTCGCCTTGTGCGTCAAATCGAAGATCGTCAGCAGTAAGAGAGGTTTGTAAGGAGCGCGATAATTGGTGATTGCTGTCCAGCGATGGCGATTTACGTCTGTTCGAATTTTTTTGAAGGATTCAATGTAAGTTGATAACATAAAGGATTTTTGGCGTTAATTTCATCTAATATCAAAGCCAGTTTTTTGGCAAAAATTTGGACCGTTTTTTGCGGCTTTTTTACCTTTATTTTGAGCTTTTCCCTTTTATTTGTATCTTTTGCTACTCTATGATTTTATAAACTATTAGTTACCTTGGGTTTATAGAAACTAATTACTTTCTATATTGGCAAGTAAGAAGTTGAAGATAATTTGTTTCACGAAAACCTCTTTACAAATTGAAACGCATAAGTTATTTTAAGGGCATTATGAAAAAGATGTTCTTAATCGCCTTCGTGCTATTGTGCGGCGCTGTAACTCTTTACGCCCAAAATACCGGTTTTCGCGTTCTCAGTTTTGAGAGAGGCAAATCTTCCGAGCTAAAAGGCTTAACCAAACTGTTTGTAAATACGGGAACGGACACTACCAGGCGCGACCTGATTGTCGAGGAAATTAGGAAAGCGGCGGTTCCGGGATTAAAAATTGTTGATGCCCGGGAGGATGCGGAAATAATAATGAGGTTTGCCGGCGATGAGCAGGAAGTCCTGGAAGGCTTGAGCACAAATCCGGTCGTCGGAACTGATTGGACGATGACGACGGTTGACAGCAGAGTTGTTCTTTACGGGCGGGGAATGGTGTTTATCGCAGGTAAGGATCGAACGCGACCGCGGATTGTAATGACGTATAGAAATACTAAGGATAAGGCGTTCGGGAAACGCCCGCTTGCCGAGTTTGCTGAGAAATTTATCGCGGCGTATAAAGAGGCGAACGGATTAAAATAAGATTCTTGGATTTAATCCAAATCAACTCGCTGAGCCTTAAAAAACTAGCGGGTTTGCCGTTCTACGTTAAAAAACAAAAGGCAAACACCGAGAAATGGTTTAAATCGGAAAAAGATAAATATAATTCGGATATGTATCAAATCTGCATTTAATTTAGAATCCTTCTTAAAACCTATAGTATGAATGAAGATGCGCCATACACAATTGAGTTAAAAGATAGAGGCGAATATCTTTATGCGCTTGTCGGCGGACGAGTGTTATCGCCGGAAATCGCCAAACTCTATTGGGATGAAATTGCCGAGGCGTGTTCTAAGCTGGATAAATCGAAAATTCTGATTGAAAAGGATTTTTCCCGAAGTGTTTCGGCTCCTGAAATGCTGGAGATGGGCGTTTATCTGGGAAAGATTCTTCCGGGAAAGAAAATCGCTTTTTTTGATAGGTTTAAGAATGAAAGCGTAAATGAGCTTGGAAAAGTAATTGCGAGAAACCAAGGCGTAATGATGCGAGTCTTTAAAAATGTCGAAGAAGCGGAAAAATGGCTGGTCGGAATCTAACAAATTCCCTTTGCCTGATTGTAAGAAAAGCGAGAATCCTCCGGTAAAACTATGTCGAACAAACCGCGCATACTGCTTTATAGATTCCTCTATACTCTTGCCACAATTTATTGGAAGATATTCCGTCCGAAAAGCCGGAGCGTCGTTTGTCTGATTGAATTTGAAAACAAAATTCTGCTCGCTCGCAACACATATGGCAACAAAAGATGGATTTTTCCCGGCGGCGGGTGCAAAAGAGGCGAAAATGCCGAAGAAGCGACAAAAAGAGAAGTGGCGGAAGAAGTCGGGATAACTCTTAATCAGCTTTCTAAAATCGGAGATTACACGGAAACAGAGATAAATAAAAATGCCGTCGTCTACTGTTTTTACGCGAGAACGGAAAGCGCGGAATTAAACATAGATAAAAATGAGATTGCCGAAGCCGGCTGGTTTGAATGGTCGGATCTGCCGCAGCCGCTTTCGATTGACACGGAAAGAATTATCCGGCTTTATCAATCTTATTCCAATAATTTGCACGGGTAAATTAGCCGCAAATAGAAGAAAAGTAACAATTTCTGCGTGAATGTAGAAACGAAATTCCAGCCGCTTTTAAAAAAAACTATTGCAATAATAAAACTTCTCCTGTATTCTATTTCACATCACAGAGGTTTCAGATTTATTGTTAAGTGAGGCTTTTCTTTGGCTTAGCAAATCAGATTTTCTATTAATTGCGGATGAGGATTTAAGGAGGGAGAGAATATAAATGTCTTTTAATTTGGTAACAAATCGTTTGTTTTCTTCGCCGCTTCGCGCTTTTATGCTTTTCGCAGCGCTTGGCGGCATTTTTTTGTTTGCGGGAGCGGCGCAAGCCGGCACCCCGTCGCTTACACTTGGTCCAACTAATATCGGTGGCGGACAGTTTCAGTATGACTATAATTATGCTATATCTGCCAGCGAAAGGCTTGATCCGGCAGCCACTACCGGCGCGACTTGTCCCGGTCCGGGTAATACACTTGTTCAATGCAATCCGACCGGAACGTTTTTTACAATTTATGACATTCCTAATTTAGTGAGTGTTACTGCTCCGTTTCCATGGGCAATTTCAATTCAGCAGGTTGGATTTACTCCATCTTCTATTTCGGGCGCCAGCATTGATCACCCGGTTTTGTTCAATGTCAGCTTTTTCTATAATGGTCCGATTATTCCCGGTCCGACTACATTCGCGCCTTTTTCAATTGTTTCTACCTGCGGCGTACTTAACGGGACCGGCTCATTTACCAGCCAAAGCACGAAGAATGTTCCTTTTGATCCGACTGATGGAACTACACTTCAGGACGTCGGATCAGTTCCTACTCCTATGTGCGCTCCAACATCGGCGCCGGCGTCAGTTAGCGGCAAAGTTACAACGGCGAGAGGACGCGGAATTGCCAAAGCATTGGTTTCGATGGTGGACGGCAGCGGAAAAGCAACCTACACAATGACGAATGCGTTTGGTTTCTACCGTTTTACGGGGGTAACGTCCGGTGAAACTTATACGTTTCAAGTAATGAGCAAGTTTTATAGTTTCTCGCCGGCAAGCCGGGTTTTGAATGTAACGGAAGATTTTGACGGACTGAATTTTGTCGCTTCGCAATAAGGCAGACTATAGCTAAGAAAAAGTAAGTCGCAACTTTAAAACTTTAAAGTTGCGACTTACTTTTTTTGTTTCCGCTAATTGCAAACTTAAAAATCAAAAGAGTTGTTGACAGAGTAAAATCTTTTATGTTAAACATTAAGCCGGTTAAATTTTTAATTTACGAGCCTCGGAAGTCTTAAAAATCCCAACAATTTAAACACAATTTTGTATTTCTTTCAGCAAAGATACAAAATTCCTAAATTTATTATTTGTAATATCGGTGTATTTCAAAACCCCAAAAGTAAAATTTATGCAAATTAAAGAATCAGGAAAACCAATTGTAAAAACAGAAAATTTGGTTATTCAGGAATTGGCAAATGAACTTTTGATTTATGATTTAGATAATCACAAAGCCTTCTGTCTAAACCAAACTTCTATGCTTGTCTGGCAAAATTGCGACGGCGATAAAGGCATTAGCGAAATTGCCTCGGAAATGTCCAGAAGATTAAATCAACCCGTAAAAGGCGAAGTTGTCTGGCTGGCTTTGGAAGATTTTAAAAAGGAAGGATTATTAAGGTTTGAAACGGAAACGCCGCATGGATTAGAAGGTCTTGACAGGCGGCAGGTAATCAGAAAAATTGGTCTTGCTTCCCTTGTAACACTGCCTATTATCTCCGGTTTAATAGCCCCGACCGCTGTTAGCGCGCAAACCTGCGTTCCCGGCGGGCTTCCGAACGATGCGCCTTGCACCGCTTCTTCCGAATGTCAGAGTTGCTGCTGTAAAAGAGATAACACCGGAAATCTCGCTCAATGCAAACCAGGCGTAGGCGCTTGCATATAAGATAAAATTTACATTTTTTAATTTGAAAGGAAACAGAGTTCCTCCTTTCAAATTACTTTTAAACCGGAATTGATAAGAATAACACGTAAGATTATACAAAAAAGAAAACAAGCATCTAGAGCAATTCAAGTTTGGATATACGTGTCAGAACCGCCTGCGGTAGCGGGCGGTTGAATTTAGAAAACTTGAATGTTTATGGTAAAAGTCCGGGTTCGCTCAACTTAAACCATCCGCTACCGCAGATGGTTCTGACTTTTTTACCATAAACTCAATCCTTAACCGCTCTAAAACGTTCAAAATAAAGGTTTAAGATTTATTATTATCCTTCAAATTCAAAATTTCCTATGTGTCCAATTTGGATAATACACCATCAAAAAACGAAATTTTTCCGTGTTAATTTGTTGTCAATCGCTTTTAAAAATCATTTCTAAATGTTAATATTTTGGTTGCCCCTATCCAATATAAATTGAGGTTTATTTATGTCATTTTGTAAAAAAATAAAAAATATGAAAAATTTTGCTCATAGATTTATCGCTTTATCATTATTAGCTGTGATTTTCGTTACATCTCCGCAGTTTTTGTTGGCACAAGACAGACTCGTTGGTGAATTAACCATCACGGGAACAAATGCCGGAGTTGTAACTGTAAATGGAGAAACTGCTCTCAGCGGGCGTTCAGTAATGTCTCCGTCGGAGATTACGACCGCAGCGCAAACAACCGTTCGAGTTACGATTCCCCAAACGGGCGTAGTTATGCTCGCGCCGAATTCAAGAATGAATCTTTCTTTTGTTCAGTCCGGTATTTCAGGTGATTTGAGAACCGGCGAGGTAACGATTGAAACTGCTCCGAACACAACGGTTAATCTTTTAACACCGGATGGTACGATTACCGTTTCCAATCCGAATCAAGTAAATATCTTTAAAGTAGGAATCGAAAATGGTCAAACCCGGCTGACTACTCTAACCGGCGAAGCCAGATTTAACAGCATTTCAGTTCCCGCTGGAGATTTTTATCCCAAGCAAGCGACCAGCGCTCCCTTACCCGCGGATAATACCGGGGCTACTTCAAATAGCGCGACTCCATTACTTCTTCTCGGTATTTTAGGAGCAGCCGGCGCTATTGCATTAATTGCCCTCGCAGGAGGTGGGTCTGACAATGATCAACCTCCTGTTATTAGCCCGGTTAGGTAATCTTCTGTTCTAAACAAGATTTAGCATTAACTCCCACGATCAATTTTGTGATAATCAATCTGAAACCACTTTGCAACACAAAACAGAGTTTACAAATTTCGTAAAATTTTTTGTGTTACAAAGTGGTTTCAGATTCCGAATAACACTAAATGACGACGATTAAACGCATAGTTTTTATTTTTATGCGAAATTGCTTGACCTTTATCAGCATATAAGATAATTCTTACTGTTTGTTGTAAGTCTAGACTAGCAGAATCCTATTTGTGTCCTCAGCAATTCCCTCCTTGAAAAATATTTAAAAATTCTCTCCTTTCCCTTCATTTTATACCTCTGCTAATTGACTTTTTCCTTAAGAAACATAATAGTTACAGCATTCAATAAATTTTGAGGAGATTTTATTTAATGTTTCCAAACGATAACGATTTTGAGTCAAAGGTAACTTTAGAAACCGAAGCGACGCCAATTGCGGAGGAGCCGCCTTTTCATATTCTTTTACTAGGAGACTGGAGCGGAAGAGAAAATAAGGGTGAAGCCGTTCAATCCGACAATATCCGATTTTCTCCGATAGAAATAGACCGAGATAATTTTGATGAAGTAATGGAAAAACTCGGTGTTGAACTCAATTTGAAATTTGGAGAAGACGGTGAGAATGCTTTAACCCTCCGATTTACTAAACTTGAGGACTTTCACCCGGACAGCATTTTTCAACAAATTTCGCTTTTCGCTGATCTGCGTGATATTCGCCGCCGTCTGTTAAATCCAAACTCATTTCCAGAAGCTGCCAGAGAAGTGCGATTATGGTTCGAGGCTGAAGAAAATTTTGACGAGGAAACCGTCGAAAATTCAACTGTCGCTGAATCCGAAGAAGGAAAAATGGTTTCCGATAATTTGCTTGATCTGATATTGGATAAAACCGGTGAAACGCCTGTCCGAGCGCCAAGCGTAAATGTTGAAACTACGGAGCTTAACTTATTATTAAAGAAAATAGTTAAGCCCTTTTTGGTTCAAACGGATGAAGGTGAACAGGATAAACTTTTAGCTGCTGTTGATCAAGCGACTTCCGATTTGATGAGGAAAATTTTGCATCATCCGCAATTTAGGCTGCTCGAAGCTGCCTGGCGCGGTTTGTATTTTTTGGTTAGGCGAGTTGAAACTGATTCCGAACTCAAAATTTTCATATTGGATATTAGTAAAGATGAACTTACCGATAATCTCAAATCTTTTGAGAATCTAACCGATTCTCCATCTTACCGATTACTCAATGAAGAAGTTTGGGCAGTTGTTTGTGGTAATTATGCTTTTTCCGTGAATGTTGATGATATTGCCGCTCTTATTCGTCTAGGCAAAATCGCAAGTTCAGTTAATACACCATTTATCTCTCACCTCAAACCCGAAATTTTAGGCATTAAATCACTTGCTGAAACTCCTGATCCTCATAATTGGATTATTTCTGATCACTCACCCGAAAGAAAACTCTGGGCAACATTTCGCGGTTTACCGGAATCCTCTTATATCGGTTTAGCTATTCCGCGTTTATTAGCACGATTGCCTTATGGCGCGGAAACAGAACCAACCGAAAGCTTTTCTTTTGAGGAGTTTAATGGTGCGACCGCACATAACGATTATCTCTGGTTTAACCCTTGCTTTGCTTGTGCTTTGTTGCTGGCGCAAAGTTTTAGCCGAGCAGGTTGGAAAATGGCGCAATCGCTCAAGCAGGATATTGATAATTTGCCGCTTCATATTTATCAGGAAAATGGCGAAACTAAAACTAAACCCGGAGCCGAAGTTGTGCTGACACAAACCGCTTGCGAAATTATTCTTGAACAGGGATTAATGCCTTTGCTTTCTTTTCGTAATAGCGATGTTGTTCGCCTGGCACGATTACAATCCGTCGCTTCTCCGCCTGCTTATTTAAGAGGAAGGTGGAATTCTTAGTTTTTGTATTCTTTATTAGTAATTTTTTGTGTAATAAAAAGCTGGAATTGGATAAAGTGTTCTTTTTCCAATAAAATAGGCATTTATTTTGTGACGGCTTTTTTTATTTAAGTTGGTAATTATGTATTTTGATGAAGTTTTTGATGTTATTGTTATTGGCGCGGGACACGCGGGTTGTGAAGCTGCTTCGGCTTCGGCT
>DATHTS010000315.1:0-2792 GCA_035462935.1 Pyrinomonadaceae bacterium | reverse complement strand
CAATATTACTAGATAGCAATATAGTTATCTTAAGATTTATTATACGAGAAAAATTCAATTTCTGGCAAGGAGAACAAGATGATCAGACAAGCAAAAGTAGAAGAAGTCAGCGAAATGGTGCAAACCGGCGAATGTCAGGTGATTGACGTGCGCGAGTTTCCCGAATTTGAAGCCGAGCGGATTCATAACGCAAAGTTGACGCCGCTTTCGGATTTCGAAAAGCACGCCGAAGGAATTGACCATACAAAACCGGTTTACATAATGTGCCGCAGCGGAAACCGCGCGAAACAGGCGGCGGACAGATTACTTCAAAAAGGATTTACGGATATTCACGTCATCGAAGGCGGAATGCAGGCTTGGTCGAGCGCGAATCTGCCCGTTATAAAAGGCGAAACTAAAGTCTGGTCTTTAGAACGCCAAGTGCGTTTTACCGCCGGTTCGCTTGTTTTGCTGGGAGTTCTGCTCGGCTTTTTCGTCTGGCAGCCGCTCGTCTGGCTTTCGGCTTTTATCGGCGCGGGTTTAGTATTTTCAGCGGTAACCGACACATGCGGAATGGCTATGGTGCTGGCAAAACTGCCCTGGAACCGGATGCCCGCTGCCTGCGAACCGGAAGTGTTGAAAAATTAAAAGGGAAATAATTTGTGGGATTACAATTTATCACAGGACTGATTTTAAGCGCCGGTATTGGCTTATCGCTCGGTTTGATCGGCGGCGGCGGTTCAATTATTACCGTGCCGGTTTTGGTTTACACGCTAAACGTCGAAGCGCACGAAGCAGTCGGAATGTCGCTGGCAGTGGTTGGCGCGACAAGTTTAGTCGGCGCATTTCTTCACTGGCGGCGCGGCTCTTTTCAGCTTAAAACCGGATTGCTTTTCGGCGCAGCCGGAATTTTCGGTGCGCTCGCCGGTTCGCCTTTAACGCATCTGCTTTCGCCCGCGGAATTGCTTTTGACTTTTGCGGGATTAATGCTAGTGGTTGCGATTCTGATGTTAAGGAAAAAGCCGGTCGTTGAAATTGAGAACGTTTCGGGAAATTTGCCGAACCTTTGGAAAGCGCTCGCGGCGGGTTTTGGCGTCGGAGTTCTGACCGGATTTTTAGGGGTCGGCGGCGGATTTCTAATTGTTCCCGCGCTAATTATGTTCGGCGGGCTTTCTATGAAAGAATCAATCGGCACGTCGCTTTTGGTGATTTTTCTGAACTGTGTCGCAGGGCTTGCCGGACACGCAAGTCAGAGCCATTTCGACTGGAGTTTAACCGGATTGGTGACGATTTTAGCGGTTAGCGGAACGATTGCGGGAGCGCTTCTGTCGCACCGTCTGGCGGCACAACGCTTGCAGAAGGTATTTTCAGTCTTTGTTTTTGCCGTCGCCCTTTTCTTGATTGCAAAGAATTACACGGTTTTATTATAGGAAAATAGGAAAAAGCGAAATTTTCGCATAGAGTTTTTTTAAACAAATTTTCGGAGGTTATTTTTATGAAATTCAAACAGTTTTACCTGGGATGTCTGGCTCACGCTTCTTATTATCTCGGTTCGGAAGGCGAGGCGGCGGTGATTGACCCGCAGCGCGACGTTCAGCAGTATCTCGATGAAGCAGAAGCGAACGGGCAGAAAATTAAATACGTCATCGAAACGCATTCGCACGCCGATTTCGTCAGCGGGCATATAGAGCTGGCGGAAAAAACCGGCGCGGAAATCGTTTTCGGACAAAAAGCGAACACGCAGTTTCCAACGCTGAAAGTCAAAGACGGCGATGAATTACAAATCGGAAAAATCAAGCTGAAATTTCTCGAAACGCCCGGTCACACGCCCGAAGGCGTTACAATTTTGGCGGAAAACACCGAAAATCCTGAAGAACCTTTGAAAATGTTCACGGGCGACACGCTGTTTATCGGCGATGTCGGGCGTCCCGATTTGATCGGCTCAAAAGGTTTTACGGCGGAGCAGATGGCGGGAATGCTTTATGATTCGCTTCACAACAAAATTCTGCCTTTGCCGGATGAAACTGAGGTTTACCCGGCACACGGCGCAGGCTCTCTGTGTGGAAAATCACTCTCGAAAGAAACCTGGTCAACGCTCGGCGAGCAGCGCAGAACGAATTACGCTTTGAAGCCGATGAGCAAGGAAGAATTTGTCAAAATCGTGGCGGCAGACCAGCCGGAAGTTCCGGCTTATTTCCCGCTCAGCGCGGCGCAAAATCTGAAAGGCTCGATTTCTTTGGAAGATTTGCCGAAACCCGAAAAAATGACGACCAAAGAAATCGAAAATTTTGACGGCGTGGTTTTGGATGTTCGCAAAAACACAGAATTCGGCGCGGGACATATTCCGAACTCAATCAACATCGGGCTTGGCGGGCAATTCGCATCGTGGGCGGGAACAATGATTTCAATCGGAACGCCGGTAACAATCGTTGCCGAAAACCAGGAACAGATTGACGAAGCTGTAATGCGTCTGGCGCGCGTCGGCATCGAAACCGTAAAAGGTTTTATTTTAATTAATGATTACGCGGGCGAGAAAGCGACGGTCGGACAAATTCCGGTCGAAACGGTTAAAGAAAAACTCTCCAACGACATTCAATTTGTAGATGTGCGCCGTGTCGCCGAACACGCGGGCTGTCACGCGATAAATACAATTAATATTCCGCTCGACAAATTGCCGAAGGAAATTGACCGGCTTAATCCCGATAAACCGACCTACGTTATTTGCCAAAGCGGTTATCGTTCGAGCCTTGGAACGAGCATTCTGGAAAACGCCGGATTCAAGGAAGTTTATAATGTAACGGGCGGTACGAAGG
>DATHTS010000314.1:0-1655 GCA_035462935.1 Pyrinomonadaceae bacterium | reverse complement strand
CCCCGGTCCGACCGGGACGCCGATTTTCTGCGCGTGACGGATAAAATCCCAGACGATCAAAAAATAGCCGGGAAATTTCATTTCCTCGATAATCTCGATTTCTTTAAAAATACGTTCACGATAATTTTCCGGCGTGTATTTAAGTTTCCCTTCCTTCAACAGCGGCTGCCAAACCGTCCGGTTACGGTTTTCGAAACCATCCAAGACGACTTTTTCAAAATATTCGGCGGTCGAATCACAAGACTCGTCCGAAGGAATCGGATAATCCGGTAAAGCCAGATGTTCATCGCCCATCGGGATTTCGACGCGGCACATTTCCGCGATTTTCAGCGTGTTTTTTAAGGAATCCGGCAGCTCGCCGCCGAAAATTCGCCACATCTCATCCGCCGAGCGCACGTAAAATTCGGAACTGCCCAAAACCGTCCGGCTGCTGTCATTAAGAGTTTTTCCTTCACCCAGACACATCAGAACTTCCTGCGCCCGCGCGTCGTCCTCGCTCAAATAATGCGCGTCATTGGTGGCTGCCAAAGAAATATCGGCTTTTTTCGCCAACCCGATAATTTTTTTCTGAAGCTTTCGCTCCTCCTGTATACCGTGGTCTTGAATTTCAATAAAAAAATTGCCCTTCCCGAAAATATCCTCAAACAATTTGGCGTTCTGCAAAGCCTTCTCCTCATTTTCCTGCTGCAAAAAATGCCAGATCGCTCCCTTTAAGCCGCCCGATAAAGCAATCAATCCGCCGCTTCTTTCTGAAAGAAGCTCCAGATCAATGCGCGGCTTGTGATGAAATCCCTCGGTGAACGCTTTGGAAGCCAAATAGGCGAGATTGTAATAACCTTCGAGATTTTTTGCCAGCAAAACCAAATGATAAAACGGTCTTTCGCCGGCTTTTAGCGACATCGCTTTTTCAAACCGGCTATCGAAAGTGACGAACGCTTCATATCCGAGAATCGGATGAACTCCCGCGGCTTTCATGGTATTGTAGAAGGAGATCGCGCCATACATATTTCCATAGTCGGTTATCGCGCACGCCTTCATTTCCAGCTCATTTAAGCGTTTTGCCAGCGGCTTGAGTTGGATTGCGCTTTCTAAAAGGCTATAATCGGAATGCAGATGCAGATGAACGAAGTCTTTCGTTTTAAAGTTTAAATTATTTTCAAGCGTCATATTTTTTCTATGAAAAAGGTTTATTTGGAAACTTTCGGCTGTCAGATGAATGTCTCCGACTCCGAAAGGATTGCCACACAGCTCACATCGAACGGTTATGAATTAACCGAAACCGAAAGCTCGGCGGATGTCGTTTTGTTTAATACCTGCTCGGTGCGGGAAAAAGCCGAGCATAAACTTTACACGCGCGTCGGTCAAGTTCGCCATACGTCCCATAAAAAGCCTCTGGTCGGCGTTCTCGGCTGCGTCGCGCAGCTCGAAGGCGAAACTCTTTTCCAACGCGCCCCCGGTATTGATTTTGTTCTGGGAACAAAAGCGGTCGGGCGTATCAGTCAATCAATCGAAAAAGCTCTTTCGGGACAAAAAAACACTTTCGATTTGGGCGAAAGAGAAATTGATTATGACTGGTCGGTAGCCGAAAACAGCCGGCATTCGCCCTATGTGGCTTTTGTTCCGATTATCGAAGGATGCAACAAATTCTGCACTTA
>DATHTS010000313.1:0-3375 GCA_035462935.1 Pyrinomonadaceae bacterium | reverse complement strand
CAAACGGCTAACGAACTTGATCGGGAAACAATACGCAGAGAATTAAACTTAAATGGGAAAAAAGTTTATATTTATATCGGTTCGTTCGGCGGCTGGTATTTGACCGACGAGATGGCGCGTTTTTTAGCGCATACACACCGGCGTGATTCGAATGCTTTTACAATTGTTTTAACCCAGCGACAAGTAGAAAAGGTGAAAGATATGTTGGGGCAAGCCGGTTTGAATGAAAGGGATTTTCTGGTTAAAAGCGTTTCTCCTGCTGAAATCCCCAAATATCTTAAAGCCGCGGATGCCGCGCTTTCATTTATCAAGCCGACTTATTCAAAACAGGCTTCTTCGCCAACGAAAATCGCTGAATACTTAGCCGGCGGTCTTCCGATTATTTCAAATGCTGGCGTTGGAGATTTAGATCAGCTTATTGAAGGCGAAGGTGTCGGCGTAATCATCAAAGGATTTTCGGAAAAAGATTTTGAATCGGCGCTTAAGAGAATTGATGATTTATTGATGAATGAGAATTTACGGCAACATAATCGTCGGGTTGCCGGGGAAAAATTTGACCTTCAAAAAGTAGGCGGAGAAAGATACCGGAGAATTTATCGGAGAATCAGCCGGATAAAAACCGAATAATTTATTTTTTCGGTATCCGGGCAAAACAACAGCAAAATCCATTTTTATCAATGAAAGTTCTAGGACTATGTTCGTATCCCATTGAAGCGCCTGCAACTCGCTTTCGTTTGTATCAATTTGTCAAACCGTTGGCTGAAAGAAATATTGATTTAACGATTTGCCCCTTTCTGGATTCCGAAACATTCAGCCAATTTTATACGAAGAAAAACATTGTTCATTTGAGTAAAGGTATTATTCCCGCTCTTATAAAACGGTCGGCAAGTTTATTGGATGTAAAAAAATTCGATGTTATTTGGGTTCAGCGAGAAGCTATGTTCTTTGGTCCGGCGATTTTTGAAAACCTTTACCGGATCATCGGAAATCGCCCGATGATTTTGGATTTAGATGATCCCACATATCTTAGCTATACCAGCCCGACATTCGGCAAGTTGGGAAGTTATTTCAAGTTTTTCGGCAAAACCGATAAATTAATTGAAAATTCCAGGATCGTAATTTGCGGAAATCAGTTTATTGCCGATTATGTCAGGGAAAAGGGAACGGAAGCGGTTATTATTCCAACTGTTGTTGATACGGAAATTTTCCACCCGGTAAATAAACCGGAAAATGACGTGCCTGTCATCGGCTGGATCGGAACTCATTCAACCTTTCCCTGTCTGGAAATTATTTTTCCGGTAATTCAGCAGCTCGCCCAAAAGCATCAATTCAAGTTAAAAATTGTCGGTTCAGGCAAGGACAAAGTAGAAATAAAGGGTGTGGAGATTGAAAATTCACAATGGACGCTGGAAAGAGAAGTGTCGGATTTTCAGTTTCTTGATATTGGTCTCTACCCTGTTTATGCCGCCGGCTCTTTATCCGCAACCTGGATTCTGGGAAAATCCGGCTTTAAAGCGATTCAATATCTGGCGTGCGGAATCCCTTTTGTGATGTCTCCGGTTGGAGTTTGTTCTGAAATAGGAGAACCAAATATTACTCACTTTAATGCCGTAACCGAAGAAGACTGGTATAATTCACTGGATACTTTACTGTCTGATTCATCGCTGCGAAATGAAATGGGAGCAAGAGGAAGAGAATACTCGCTGCAAAATTACACTGTTTCAACCCAGGCTGATATTTTGGCAAACACCTTTTATAAGGTAAAAAATTAAGCTGATTAAAAACTTTCTAAGTGAATCCGAATTCTATCGAAGAACCAAGCAGAAACGAACAGACCGAGCCTGTAATTTCCGAGCGTCAATCTGCGGATTGGGATATTCAGAATGCTCCGAAGAATTATATTTCCCTGATACTTGCGCAAGTCGGCACCGCCTTTTTTTCGTTTGCTTCCGTGTGGCTCATCACCACAACTATCGGCGCTGAGGGTTACGGCGAAATCGTGGCGCTGATCGCCGCTTCATATCTTATTTTAATCCTCTTAAATTGGTCTTCGTTTGCCCTGCCGCGGTTCGGAGTCGAAGAATTTGTTCAAACCGGAAAGATAACAAAAACGTTCTGGACCAGATCATCAATTCTTTTGCCGAATTTGCTGCTTCTTTTAGCCGGAGCGGTATTTTTTCTAAAACCGCTCGGCGAATTGCTGGAAATCCCCGATTCAGCTTTATGGCTGATCGCTTTTCACTTTTTTTCCTCCGCAATTTGGATTCATTTCCAGTATTCCCTTCAGGGAGTAAAGCTTCACCGTTTACAAGGCACGCTGGTCGCATTCGAACGCGGCTTAACCTTTGTCGGATTGTTGATACTGATAGCCGCCGGAAAAATATCATTCGATTATTTTGTTTGGTGCTACATTCTGCCGCCGCTTATTTTGTCAGTCGCCGGATGGATTATTCTGCGCCCTTTTATCGAGATGAAAAACTTTTTCGACGGCGAGTGGTTTCGCAAAATGATGATATTCTCGCTCCCGCTTATACCCTTTTCGCTCGTCGGCTATTTTTTGACAAGCCAGCTGGATGCGGTGTTTATCACACAGTTTTTATCAAAAACCGATTTGGGTATTTACTCCGTGGCGACGCAAATCAACGGAATGAGCTTACAGTTGCCGATCCTTGCCAATTCTTTAATACTTTCCTTATTTGTAAGTTTAAACAGTATGGGACAGAGTAAATCCGTATATAATTATATTAAAAACGCGCTGCCGGTAATTTCTCTTGGATGGGGAGTTTTCTGCGTCGTGCTGGCAATCGTCGCCGGTTTATTTATTCCCTTCGTATTCGGCATTGAATTTAGGGAAGCGCGAGAACCTTTATTTATTCTGCTTTTAAGCTCTGCCTTTTACGCGCCGGCAATTTTTGGATATTCTTCTTTATCTCAATCGCTTTCCGCCACTTATATTGCGATGATATCGTCAATTTTAGGAGCGGTAATCAATGTCACCTTAAATTTTTGGCTGATACCGAGATTCGGGCTTTTCGGCTGTGCGGTGGCGACGCTTTTCTCGGTTTCGGTAAGCTGCCTTGCTATTGTCGGTTTATGCCAGAGACATTTTAGATTTCCCTTGCGAAATCTGACGGTTTCGCTTATTCCGGTTTGTTTCGCTATTATTGGAATTTTAATATTTGGCAAAATTTACATTGCTGCGTTTTTTTACTTAATAGGCTTGATTTTTTCTTCGATTTTCTTACGTGGAGCAATTAAAGAATTTTGCCAGAAAATTATAAAAAATCATATAAGCAGAAGGGTCGTTACAAATTAGAAGCTATCTCAAAAATAATAATATCGTTAAGCAAGCGGTCTGTGACCGCGTTTCAGGCA
>DATHTS010000312.1:0-3047 GCA_035462935.1 Pyrinomonadaceae bacterium | reverse complement strand
TACGCTAAAAACAAATTAAAAAATATTTTCTTTTTTTCGTTTGTTTCGCGTCTTTCGCAGGCGGAAAATCTTATGAAAATAATCAGTTTGGCATTTTTAATTTTTCTTCTAAACATCTGTGCTTTCGGGCAAAATCAGCCGATTGTCGTCTATCTTTCCGGAGATTCGACAATGGCTGAAAAACGTCCTGAAAAACGACCGGAAACAGGCTGGGGCGAAATGTTTCAGAAATATTTTGACGCGGAAAAAGTCAAAATCGAAAATCACGCTCAAAACGGCAGAAGCACGCGCACTTTTATCAGCGAAAACCGATGGCAAACTATCGTTGATAAATTGAAAAAAGGCGATTACGTTTTCATACAGTTCGGACATAACGACCAATCGAAAGAAAAAGTTGATCGCTACACGCCGCCGGAAGATTATCGAAAAAATTTGATTCGTTTTGTCGAAGATGTTCGCGCAAAACGAGCGAATCCGATTTTGCTGACGCCCGTAATGCGGCGAAAATTCGATGCTGAAGGCAAATTTGTTGACCAGCACGGCGTTTATCCGGCAATTGTTCGTGATGTCGCCAAAGAATACAAAGTTCCGATGATTGATATGCACCGAACGAGCGAAAAGCTGCTGGTGAAATACGGCGTTGAAGATTCAAAAAAATTGTTTCTGCAAATAAAAGCGGGCGAGCATCCCAATTATCCGAACGGCGTTAATGACAACACGCATTTTGTTCCTCCGGGCGCGGAAGAAATGGCAAAGCTCGCAGTTGAGGGAATTAAAGAGCGAAAGCTCGGTTTACGCAGGTATCTGAAAAAACATTAGTAATCATGAAAATCATTACAAGCTTCATTCTTTTGTTGTTGATAGCGGCGAATTTCGCTCACGCTCAAACCAACCGGCTTTCGGAACGTTTGTCGGATACTTTAATTAATCGTATCTGGACGGACGACAAAACCCCGCCGGGAATTCCCGCCAAGTGGAATTATGAACAGGGCGTTCAGTTAAAAGCCTTTGAGCAGATGTGGTATGCGACAGGCGACGCGAAGTATTTCAATTTCATTAAAGCGGGAATGGATTATTGGCTAAACCCGGACGGAACTATCAAAGGTTATGAGATAGAAGAATACAACATTGACCACATCACGCCGGGACGCGCATTGATGACGCTTTACCGCGTTACAAACGACCAAAAATACCGGAAAGCAATCGAGCTTTTGCGTTCGCAATTAAGAACGCATCCGCGCACGAAGGAAGGCGGTTTCTGGCACAAAAAGATTTATCCTTGGCAAATGTGGCTCGACGGGCTTTATATGGGACAGCCGTTTTACGCCGAGTATTCGCAGGTTTTTAATGAAGACAATTGGAACGACATCGCCAATCAATTCGTCTGGATGGAAAAGCACGCGCGCGATCCGAAAACCGGCTTGCTTTATCACGGTTGGGACGAATCGCGCGAGCAGCGCTGGGCGAATAAGGAAACCGGGATGAGTCCGCACGTTTGGGGACGCGCGATGGGCTGGTATGCGATGGGTCTGGTTGATGTATTGGACACTTTTCCGAAAAATCACCCGCGCCGCGCCGAACTTGCGGCTATTTTGAACCGCGAAGCCGAAGCGATTGCCAAATATCAGGATAAAGACGGTCTCTGGTGGGACATTATTGACCTGGCGAACAAGCCGAAAAATTATCATGAATCTTCAGCCTCAGCGATGTTCGTTTATTCCCTGGCAAAAGGCGTTCGACAGGGAAATTTGCCCGAAAAATATTTGCAGACGGCGCAGCGAGGCTGGGCTGGAATAAAGAAGGAATTTATCAGGGAATTGCCCGACGGAAATCTCGATTGGGAAGGCACGGTTTCCGTTTCCGGTTTGGGCGGCAATCCGTATCGCGACGGAAGTTACGAATACTACATGAGCGAAAAATTGCGCACAAATGACGCAAAAGGATTAGGTCCGGCGGTGATGGCTGCGGTTGAAATGGAAATGCTTGAAAAAGGTCAACCCGGCAGAGGCAAAACTGTTCTGCTGGATTCTTATTTCAACAACGAATGGAAAAAAGATTCCGACGGCAGAATGATTCAGTGGCATTACACTTGGGACGAGATGGCAAACGGCGGTTATTCGCTCTGGGGCGGCATTTTTCGCAGTTTCGGCTCACAAACCGAAACTCTCGATTTCGCTCCGACCGCCGCGAATTTGAAGAACGCGCACATTTATATCATCGTTGATCCCGACACTGAAAAAGAAACCGAAAAACCGAATTTTGTTTCCGATGCGGATGCAAAGGCAATTGCCGGATGGGTCAAAGCGGGCGGCGTTCTGGTTTTAATGCACAACGATTTGGGCAATGCCGAATTCGACAATTTTAACAGGCTTCCCCGGCAATTCGGTATAGAATTTAACAAAGACAGCAAATATCGAGTGCAGAATAATAACTTTGTCGAGGGCAAAGTCGTGACAAACTCGAATAATCCGATCTTTAAAACGCCTCGGCAGCTTTTCTTGAAAGAAATTTCGACGCTTTCGGTTTCATCGCCCGCTCAAACAATTTTAGAAGTAAACGGCGAGCGTATTATGGCAGTCGCCAAATACGGCAAAGGAACTGTTTTCGCGCTCGGCGATCCGTGGATATATAACGAATATGTTGACGGTCGTAAACTCCCGGCGGAATATGAAAACTTCAAAGCCGCGCAAGATTTGAGCGCGTGGCTTTTAGCGCAGACCCGCAGGAAATAGGATTTGCCCGCGAAATACACGAAATGCGCGAAAAGCAAAACAAAAAATAAAATTTCTTTTTTCGTTTATCTCGCGTGTTTCGCGGGCAGATAAGTAGTAGGACAAAATCAAATAAATCTAACTTCGGAATAACTGATAACTAATAACTGATAGCGAATAACCGGGTTATCAGCTTTCAGCTATCAGTTATCAGTTATTCCGAAGGTCAAATACATCCACATTAATTTGTCCGATTACTTATTTTTAATTATGAATAACTATAAACATATTATTGTCGCATCGTTTTTAATTGCGTTTTTTTCAATCGTTTCATTT
>DATHTS010000311.1:0-1617 GCA_035462935.1 Pyrinomonadaceae bacterium | reverse complement strand
AACAACATCAACAATAAATCTACCAATGGAGTTTCAATCCAATCCCGGAACTCATTTGGATTCCACAGTTTCTAACATACCTTGGGGAGACGCCTTTAATATCGGCGCCGGCATAAATGCCGTAACCGGCGAAGTAATGGCGTCAGCCGTTGAAAAACCGGATTTAAAAGACCAAACGGTTAAAAGATCCAATATTATCTATCGTTTCATTAAGTCTGAAACCGAGCTCGATAAAGAGATTGAGGTTTCCGCTAAAGGAAAATACAATATTGAAGGAGTTACGTTAAGCGCTTCGGCTTCTTACCTCAACAAAATCAAATTTTCCGCCACTTCAGTTTCACTGGTCGCTCACTACGAGTCTTCTTATTCGGGTTATGACCTGGCGGATCAGTATGCTTTAACCGCTCAGGCAAAGGGAATCATCGGCGACCATGATAAATTTCGCAGCACTTTCGGAGATTACTTTATCGCCGGAAGACAACGCGGTTCGACTTTTACTGCCGTTTACCGATGCGAAGCCTCGACAACCGAGACACTCGATAAATTTTTGGGCAGTTTTGGCGCCGACGCCCCGAAGGTTTTTAGCGCCGAAGGAAGCACAAAATTTGAAAGCTCCGCTAAGGAAAACAATATATCTATTAGCATTGATATTGATATGAATGGCTATGAGGGAACGCCACCCGACTTTCCCACCACCCCGGAAGGCATCATCCAAACTCTCAACTGGTTTCAAAAAAATGAGAAAGGCGCGCCGGTTCGGGCTGAGCTATACCACTATAGCCATTTAGACCCGAATTTCTCGCCCTACGTTTCTATCGCGCCGGATGTTTTTGTCGCCCTCAGCCAACTCTACTCAAAACGTTGGAAAATTTTGGATGCGTGGAACTCTATTCCCGATTATTATCACAAAAAATTCAGCGACCAGGTGAATAATTTTAATAACAAAGTAATGGCGAATAGCAACAACCTGGCAACCGACGCGGAATTGCGGGCTTCGCTCCAAAAAGAGGCTGATTCTTTATACAATGATCTTAACAATGTTGTAGAGAGACAACTTTTCTTTTACGAGGTCAAGCAAAAAATATCAACCGAACCGCAAAAAGGCAGCGTAATAGAAGAACAAGCAAACGGTCCTCATATCTGGCTTTACGGTTTTGAATCTTACAGCAAAAGTCCTGCGGTGAAAATCAATTCCGATTCGCAGCATTATAGTGAAAGTTGGCACATCGGCTGGCGCGAGCATACGTTTGAGTTTGGTCCGAACGATTCCAGATTGATTGTCGGTTGGAAAGTGATTGCCAATTGGAATGACGGAACTGACGGTTCGTGGGAAAAAACCGTTGACCGAATTCTCCTCAACAATCAAGGCGCCGTCCATGTAAAATCGCAATACGATAGAGGCTGCGATTGGTCATGTATTTTCTATTATGTTGATAAAATAGATTATGAATTCGGCTCTTAACAGAAAAACTGCCCTTGTTTTTTAAAGGTCGGCTTTACATTTTTTACCTCAATTTCGTCATTAACTCGGAATTGAGGTAATTTTTTGACAAGGCGTAAATACCGGCACTACTTTCTTTAATGAATTTGAATATTCGGTTTGTTTTCAAGTATCAA
>DATHTS010000310.1:0-1877 GCA_035462935.1 Pyrinomonadaceae bacterium | reverse complement strand
CGTTAAGATTGGTTTTGAGCGCGTTCAGATTCTCAAGGTCTTGTTCAACGCTTTGATGGACATAATCGGCGACGCTGCTGTTTTTTTGCGCCGCCGCTTTTAATGAAGTATAAGGCGTAATTTGCGTAACGAAATGATTTCGCAAATCTTGGGAAAAGTCGGCGAATTTTTCATAACCCAACGCCTGTATGGTCCGCACGATGGTTGATGAATCAACACCGTAACGCCGCGCCATTTCGCGGGATGAAAGAAAAAACGATTCATGCGGTTCACCTAAAATTCGGTTCATTAATCGCTTTCGACTTGAACTGAGATTAGTTTGGGCTTTGATAAACCGCGCTTCAAGCCGTGTCTCAGCGTCTGTAGTCATTTGAATGTCCGGCGAATCGCCGTTTTTTTCGTCAACTACTGCCGCGTCATCGGTTTTCTGAACCCGGGATTTTCGTGAATCGCTATTTTTCTTCATATTTGACCCCTTCATTTGCCAAATAATTTTATATGTTCAAAGGTCTATGTAGTTATAAGACCTTTTACCTTCTGCAATAATCTGTTGCTGTAAGTTGCCGCCGCGCGCTTGCGGAAGAAAGCGCATATTTAGAAACTTAAAATAATTGCATTGATTGTTGCATTGTGTTTGTGATAGAAAGGATATTACATCAATTGTTGCATAATGTCAATAAAATATCGCGAACTTACACCATCTGGTGATTTTTATTGAAATTTTGCAACAATTGATGTAAAAACACACTCATCAACGGATATGGAAGGCGTTGTCGGAGCGGTTACGGCAGATCAGTTGAGTCTGGCAGGTTTTGAATATCAACGCTTCGGGAATTTATGACGCAAGAGGTCAATGCTGCCATTGAAGCCGGAGCGACGGAAATCGTCGTTAGCGATGCGCATGGCAACGCACAGAATTTGCTGATTGAGAAGCTGCCGAAGAATATCCTGCTCGTCCGCGGTTTTCCGCGCCCGCTTGTGATGATGTAGGGCATTGACGCGACTTTCGACGGAGTGATTTTTCTCGGCTATCACTCGGGCACGACCAATCCTCAAGGCGTGCGCGCGCACACGATGTCGAGCGCGAGGCTGGCTGATGTCCGGCTGAATAATATCTCGATGTCGGAAGGCGGCGTGAATGCGGCGATTGCCGGACATTTCAATGTGCCGATAATTATGGTTTCGGGCGACGACGCGGCGGTCAAGGAAGTTACAGCGCTGTTGGGCGACGTTGAAGGAGCGACAGTGAAATGGAATTACGGCTTTCACTCGGCGAAGACCTTGATGCCCGAAGCCGCTTATGCTCTGATTCGTGAGAAAGTCAAAAAGGCAATCGGACGAATTAAAGATTTCAAGCCGTATAAACTCAAAACGCCCGTTCAATTGGATGTGCGTTTCAAAAATTACCGCCCGTCGGAAGTCTTGAGCTATTTGTCAATCGTCGAACGCACCGACGCGCACAGCATCAGATTTATGGGTAAAGATATGATCGAAGGTGTCGAAGTTTATGGAGTTTATCATGACCTACGAGCCGGGGTTAGAGCCCTAAGAATTATTCCAATAGTTTATTCGGCAGCTTCGGATTTGAGGAGTCTGTAAAAAATTCTGCATCGTAATTACTAGATCGCATAGTGCTAAAGAATCCATTCTTTCAGCGGCAGGAAGGGTCGTTTTTGCAAACGCCTCCCATTCGGTAAGGATTTTTTCTTATTTGCTTAACAGTGTTCAATTTGCGGTTTAAGACAAAGATGTAGCTTTGCACAAATATTCAAGACTAGAGCAATTAAAGTTTGGATTTACGGGTCAGAACCGCCTGCGTAAGCGGGCGGGTTATCGTTAGCGGAGTAACCCGCCCGCTTACGCAGGCGGTTCTGACA
>DATHTS010000309.1:0-7865 GCA_035462935.1 Pyrinomonadaceae bacterium | reverse complement strand
AATGTTTTTCTTATTCGTGCTATTCGTGTAATTCGCGGGAAAAAATCTTTAGCTTGCTGAAGTAGCTTCGTTTTTCGCTTCCTTGTAGCGTTTCGGATACATCGGGAATTTCCCGGTTAATTCTAAAACTTCCCTTCTGATTCTTTCTCTCACTTCTTCCGATTCAGGCTCATGCACAATCGAGGCGATCATCCGTCCAATTTCGCGCATTTCGTCTTCTATCATCCCGCGAGTTGTCAACGCTGGCGTTCCGAGGCGGATGCCGGAAGCGACAAACGGCGAATTCGTATCGAAAGGAATCGTGTTTTTGTTGACTGTAATTCCAACTTCATCCAACGCTTTTTCCGCAACTTTTCCCGTAATTCCTTTGCCGTTTTCAAAAACGTCAACCAGAATCAAATGATTATCCGTTCCGCCGGAAACCAGCCGCAAGCCTTGATTTTTCAATTCTTCGGCGAGCGCCTTTGCGTTATCGAGAATTTGCTGCTGATAGGCTTTGAAATCGTCTCTGAGCGCTTCGCCAAATGCCACCGCTTTCGCCGCGATGATATGAACGAGCGGTCCGCCTTGAATTCCCGGAAACGTCAGCTTGTTTACCTCTTTCGCGTATTCCTCCTTGCACAAAATCAAACCGCCGCGCGGTCCGCGCAGAGTCTTATGCGTCGTCGTCGTAACATATTCGCAAAAGGGAACAGGCGAAGGATGAAGCCCGGTCGCCACCAAACCCGCGATATGCGCGATGTCCGCCATCACGACCGCGCCGATGCTACGCGCAATCTCGCCGATTCTCTCGAAATCAATAATTCGCGGATAGGCTGATGCGCCACAGACAATCATTTTCGGTTTGTTTTCTTCGGCTTTTCTTTGCAGCTCGTCATAATCAATCGTTTCCGTATCTTTGGAAACGCCGTAATCTGAAACCTCATAATTAATGCCCGAAAAATTAAGTGGATGCCCGTGCGTCAGATGCCCTCCGTGCGAGAGATTCATTCCGAGAATCCTATCGCCGTGCTCCAAAGCGGCGAGATAAACCGCCGTATTCGCCTGCGAACCCGAATGCGGCTGAACGTTAGCGTGATCTGCGCCGAATAATTCTTTAGCGCGGTCAATCGCCAACTGCTCTACAACATCGGCAAACTCGCAGCCGCCGTAATAACGCTTGCCGGGATAGCCTTCGGCATATTTGTTCGTAAAAACCGAACCCATCGCCTGCAAAACCGCTTCCGACACAAAATTTTCCGAAGCGATCAGCTCCAAGCCGTTCGCCTGTCTCCTGACCTCATCGTCAATCGCTTCGCTGACAATCGGGTCAACTTCCTCTAAGTTTGCTGTAAAAAATTTACTCATTTCTGTTCCGTATAGTTCTAGTTATTTGTAAAAATTCCAATGGCTCAATTATTTTCAGCGGTCTGAATCTTTGGCGAAACTCTTTTGCCTCGTCAGTAAAATCCGACATTAAATCCAGTAAATCTCTATCCCGGCTAACAATATAATCCGCTCTTGCCTCAACCGCCAAATTGATATATTTTTCATCTTTCGGATCGCGTGAATAGCTGAAAACTCTCGGCACGTTTTTAATCAAAATTGCCTTTTGACTAAGAATTTCCAAAAGTCTTTCGATTCTTTCTTCAGTCAAAAGCGAAAATTTCGCTTGCAATAACGGACGCGTCAAAACATCTTCAATTTCCGCTAGAATCTCTTCACTGATAAAAAGTGTAATAAAATCGGTTTCCACCAGCTCCAAACAATCAACCGCGACGCCCTTTTCCTTTACTTAACCTTGCAGGAAAATCATACAGTCGAAAACGGCAGACAATTTATCCTCTTTCACTTATTCTTTTCCCGGTAAACTTCTTCTCTGGCTTCTTCAAGTAGTTCGTCAAGTTCCGCTTCGGAAATCCCGCTTTCCCTGATTTGCTCGCGCACCGGCGCAAACAGAACGCGCATACTCAAAGCCGAACCTAAATCTTCTTCAATTAAATATCTAACATAGTTTTCAGGAGTTGTGCCGATTTCTTTAGCTCTGTTTTCAACCGCTTCAATAACCGACGGCGGCAATCCCGTAATTTCAATCGTATCTGTCAGCATTTTTCACCTCGAAAAGCGATTATAACACTTGTTTTCCGAACATTAGCCAAACAATGAAGCCGAACCGCTTATGCATAATCAATGTAGGAGGTTTCTTCAATCGCCAATCTTCTCCATCTCCTTCATAAAATTATCGTATTTATTGATAAATCTCTTGGCTGAAGCTTTCGCCCTTTCCGATGGGTGAATATATGAAGTAAAAATTCCGCCGTGCTTGAAAGTTAAACTAACGAGCGTTCTTTCGACAAAACCTTCTTTGCGGCAAAGTTCGGCGGGAAGTTCCAGAATCCAGGTATCTTTTTCAATACTTACCGTTTTCAATTCACCGGGCTTTTCCGCTGTTTTAATCATTTTCCTTCTCCAAATTCATAATCTTTTCGACTCGCTTTTCGTGCCGTCCGCCTTCAAAATCCGCTTCAAACCAGGACTTCACGATTTTTGGTATTTCTTCTTCGGGAATCACGCGCGCTCCGATTGTCAAAACGTTTGCATTGTTATGCTGGCGGGCGAGCCGGGCTGTTTCTTCGTTCCACGCTTGGGCGGCGCGGACTCCGTGGATTTTGTTGGCGGCGATGGCGACTCCGATGCCCGAACCGCACACGAGAATTCCCTGTTCGGCTTCGCCTTTTGCTACGGCTTCGCCGACTTTTGCGGCGAAATCGGGGTAATCAACCGAATCCGTCGAATTTGTCCCTAAATCTTCGTATTCAATTCCTAGCGAGTCTAAGACTTTTTTGACCTTTTCCTTTTCTTCAAAACCGGCGTGATCGGCGGCAATTGCAATTTTCATTTTATTTTTCCTCGAATTTGTCTGTTATTTTGTCAGAATTTCGGCGCGGTTGCAAAAGAAAAAAATCGCTGCCGCTTTGCCCTGCGACAACGATTTTCGTCCGTTTGAATTTCCTGCCCTTTCTCGTTAGATATTTGTCCTATCCTAATTCCGTCTTAACTTCCCGGCATAAGAACCGTATCAATGACGTGAATCACGCCGTTTGACGCCATCACGTCGGCTTTGACGACCTTTGAATTGTTAATCATCACGCCGCCGGAAGTGTTGATCTTCAAGGTTCCGCCCTGTAAGGTCGCAACTGATTTGCCGTTGAACTCAACAACTTTTTTCGCCGGAATTTTTCCTTTTACTACGTGATAAAGCAGTATCGAGCGAAGTTTTTCTTTGTTTTCCGGTTTCAGAAGCGTTTCCACAGTTCCAGCCGGAAGCTTGGCAAAGGCTTCGTCGGTCGGTGCAAAAACCGTGAAATTGCCGTCTGCTTTCAGAGCGTCAACCAAATCAGCCGCTTCCAGAGCCGCTGCCAGTGTTTTAAACTGTCCCGCTTCGACTGCGACTTCAACGATATTTTTGTCCGACTTTTTCTTATCGTCGTTCGCCGCGATTGAAAGCGAGCCGAACAACATCACAAATGTCGTAAATGCCGCAGCATAAATAGTTATTAATTTTTTTCCTAAATTTTTCATTTTTTCTACCTTCCTTTTATTATTTTCACTCATTCCGCTTGTGAGCGGTTTGAGCGATTTTGATATTATAAAACTCAAAATTCTTTGTCAAGTCAAAATCACAATCTTTTTTTAAAGAACTCTATTCCTAGCGGAAAGTATATGGATTTTCCAATTTAATTTTGAAAGAATTATTTCTGCTATTTTGAGCGGTTTGCGCGGATTATTACATTCCTATAGAATAAAGTTGGAGTAATTTGGTAAGATGTTTAATATGCCTCTATCAAAAACTTTTACGACCAAGGAAGTGGCGCGTTTATGCCGCGTGAGCGATGCGACCGTTAAGCGTTGGGAAGACGCGGGGCTTTTAAAATCCGAACGCACCAGCGGCGGTCATCGCCGTTTCCGGGCGGAAGAGATTGCCCGCTTTCAGCGCGAGCAAGGGCTCGGACAAAAACTTGCGCTTGGTGACGAGTCGGTTTTTGCAGCTACCATTCGCCGAGGCGAAAACGGCGGTCAGAGCGATTTTTCCTTTTACGACGCGCTGCTTGCCGGAAGCGAGGAGAAAGCTGCGGATATTCTGATCAACGCTCGCCTGAACGACCAGCCGCTGACGGAAATTTTTGACGAGATGGTTTGCCCGCCGCTGCGGAAAATCGGGGAGCTTTGGTTTGAAGGCGATTTGAGCATCGCCCAGGAGCATCTCGCCACGCGCACAGCTTACAACGCCATCTATAAACTTCGCAGCCGCCTTCCCGTTCCCGAAGCGGTCGGCAAGCTCGCAATGTGCTGCACTTTTGAAGGCGAGTTTCACGAAATGCCGACGCATCTCGCGCAAATTACAATTGAAAACGAGGGCTGGGAAGTTTTAAATTTCGGCGCGAACACACCGCTTTTCTCGCTGCGGGATGAAGTATTAAAGCACAAACCGGAATTGGTCTGCATCTCAGGAACGATGATGAACAATCTGGAAAGATTGGCGCACGACTTTCGGGAATTCCGAGAGGAAACCGAGAGGCACAAAGTTTCGATTATCTTAGGCGGCAAGGTTTTTGAAGACGAATGCGTCCGCAAGCGCTTCCCCGCCGAGCTTTACGCGCAAAGTTTTAGCGATGTTGCCGAGTTTGTGAGAAAGCAGCGGAATTAACAAATTAATTTATCGCGTTTTGTAAAGCAGCTTCGCAAAAATTCTTTCCAACGGTTTAGCCTGATTTTTTCATCTAGTTTGGCGAAACCGTTTTATTTTTGCCTGAAAATTTGTTTATCGGGAGTAAAAACTTTATAATCGCGTCAGAAAAATTGCCGATGAAATTCGCCGTTCGTAAAATTTTCTTTCTTTTTCTTCTCTTTTCCGCCGCGCCTGTTTTCGCGCAGGATTTTCTGCCCGAACTCGTCAGGCGCATCAAGCCTTCCGCCGTTGCGGTCGAAACTTTCGATGCTAAAGGCGCGACGCTGGCGAGAGGCAGCGGTTTTTTCATCTCGCCGGATAAAGTCATTACTAATCGCCACGTTATCGAAAAATCGAACCGCGTTGAGATTCATCTGATGGATGGCAAAAGATTTACTGCTCGCGGCGTTCTGGCGATTGACGGCGAAGGCGATCTGGCTCTGCTTCAGGTTGATGTTCCGCGGAGTTTCGCTATTCCGCTTCCGCTTATGCAGACCGCGCCGCAGGAAGGCGAATCAATCGTTGTTATCGGCAATCCATACGGATTGGAAGGCTCGGTTTCCAACGGCATCGTTTCCGCTGTTCGGGAAATTCCCGGTTACGGAAAAATCATCCAAATCACCGCGCCGATTTCTCCCGGCTCCTCAGGTTCGCCCGTCGTGAATATGCGCGGACAGGTGATCGGCGTGGCGACTTTGCAGGCGGCGGAAGGACAGAGTCTGAACTTCGCCGTTCCGAGCGAGAGAATTTCGCAGATGAAAATCGGCGAATTACAAACTTTTTCCTCGCTTTCCGCCGAGACACAGAAAAACAAACGGTCGGCGGCGGAAAGTTTGTATCTTCAAGGTTTAGGCGTTTTATCGCGCGACGATTACGCCCGCGCCGTCACATATTTTGAAAAAGCGGTTGAGATTGACCCGAATTACGCCGAAGCCTGGTATCAAGCGGGTTTTTCCTATGGAATGCTCGGAAAGCACAACGAAGCGCTCAGGGCTTCCAAGCAAGCAGCTCGCCTTCGTCCCGAATGGGCGGAAACTTACGTCAATATCGGCGCTTCGAGCTTCGCGCTCGGGCAATTTAAAGAAGCCGCTGAAGCTTATAAACAAGCCACGAGATTAAATTCCAACAACGCCGACACGCAATACGCGCTCGGTTTGAGCCTTAACAAATTAGGTCGCACGGAAGAAGAAATCCTCGCTTACAAACGCGCTCTCGCTATAAAACCCGACCACGCCAACGCCATCGAACGAATGGGTTTGGCATATTTCAAACTGAAACGTTATTCGGATGCCGCGCAAGTCTTCGAGCAGTTAAAAGCCTACAAATCCGACGCGAAAAGCTACAATTATTTAGGCGAAAGCTATTTTGAATCTGGAAAAACCGATGAAAGCATCGAGGCGTTCAACTACGCCGTCGGCGTTGACCCGGATTTTGAAAAAGCGCGTTATAACCTCGGGCGCGCATATTTGAAACTCGGCAACCGCGATATGGCGCAGGCGCAGTATGAACTTTTGCGAGGCACGCGCTCCGATTGGGCGGATAGATTGCTTGTTCTTCTTAATCCTTAAAAAGTAACGCCGCCGTCCCGGCGGCTGCCATTGCGGCATCTTGCCGCCACACCAAGTTAGCCAACTCGTCTCTTTGAATAAAACCATTCTTGTTTCCCATCGTTTTTGCGCGAAAAATTCGCGCAGCAATGGACAAGACGCCCTAAGCGACTGCCTCCGGGACGGCAGCGTTATGAACTCTCCGCATCTCCAGCGTTAAAATCAAGGCTCGGTTTTGTGATAAAATTACGTCGTTATGAAACAAAAAATTCTTCCGCTTAAGTTGCTCTTACTTTTGCTTATCTTCCCTGTTTTCGTTTTTGCCCAATCGCTCGATGAGAAACTGAAAGAAATTGACGCTTACGCCGAAAAGGCGCGTCGAGATTGGAACGTGCCGGGAATGGCTGTCGGAATCGTTAAAGACGGTAAGGTAATTTTTACCAAAGGCTACGGAGTTCAAAAGTTAGGCACAAATGAAAAGGTTGACGAAAACACGCTTTTTGCAATTGCTTCCAATTCAAAGGCTTTTACCACGGCGGCTCTGGCAATTTTGATTGACGATGGAAAAATCGGCGGCTGGGATGATAAGGTTTCCAAATATCTGCCGGAATTCCAGCTTTACAATCCGTATGTGACCAATGAATTGACGATCCGCGATCTGGTTTCGCACCGCGTCGGGCTGGATACTTTCAGCGGCGATTTGCTTTGGTATGAGACGAATTATTCGGCGGATGAAATTCTCCGGCGGCTTCGTTTTCTCAAACCCAAAATGAGCTTTCGTTCCAATTTCGGCTACCAGAATTTGATGTTTATGGCGGCGGGAGAAATTATCGAGCGAGTTTCCGGCAAAAGTTGGTCACAGTTTGTATCCGAGCGAATCTTGCAGCCTCTCGGAATGACGCGCACGACGACGAGCATTAAAGATATAAAAGACAACGCGGCTTTTCCGCATAACGAATCGGGCGGCACACTTCGCGTTCTGCATCGCGGCAACGTTGACAGCGCAGTTGCCGCCGCCGGGCTGAATTCTTCGGTTGCCGATGTTTCAAAGTGGCTGATTTTGCAGTTAAATCACGGAGATTTTAACGGCAAGCGGATTTTCAGCGAAAAGCAAGGCTGGGAAATGCACCAGCCGGCTGTTCTTTTGCCGATCAGCCAGGCGGCGAGCAAAAATATTCCTTCGCGCCATTTTAACTCTTACGGCTTGGGCTGGAACGTGTGGGATTATCACGGGCGCAAGGTCGTCTCGCACGGCGGCGGGCTTGACGGAATGATTTCGCGCACGGCGATGATGCCGGAAGAAAATCTCGGTCTGGTCGTTTTAACCAACAGCGAAAATCCCGTTCCGACGATTTTACAGCATAAGATTTTCGATGTTTTCGTGAACGCGCCGAAACGCGATTGGAACGCGGAATATCTTGAACGCACGAAGCAAAACAAAGCCAAAGAAGCAGAAGAGCGAAAGAAACTGGAAGCCTCGCGCGTGCCGAATACAAAACCGAGTCTGGCTTTGAAGGATTACGCGGGAACTTACACGGGCGAGCTTTACGGCGATGCGACTATAACGGAAGAAAACGGCAAATTGGTTTTGCGCCTCGTTCCCGCGCCGA
>DATHTS010000308.1:0-1735 GCA_035462935.1 Pyrinomonadaceae bacterium | reverse complement strand
GCCAAAATGATTTCCGAAGCGAAGGGCGGGGATTTTATTGAGAAAATGCCGAACAAGGAAGTAAAAATTACAGGTGATTTGGCGATTGTTTCAGGGCGTTACACATTCCACGTCGGCGAAAAATTTTCGCATTGTGGGACGAATACCTTTAATTTAGTCAAAACTGAAACGGGCTGGCGTATTGCTAATGCCGCTTCGACTCTGGAATTCCAATGCGAAAGAGATTTGAGAGCGGTTGAAATTCCCGTGATCGAAGCAAATCCGGCGGACGTTTCGACCATTGATGGAATCGTTAAAGCCTTTTACGAAGTGATTTCCGGCGGCAAAGGCGTCGCCCGTCAATGGTCGCGCGATAAAACTTTATACACTTCGGACGTTCGTTTTGTCAGTATGAGCGAGGCAAACGGAAAGGTTCGCGCGTCGGTAATGAATCATAATCAATACGCGGGCGGCTCGAATGAATTCTTCGTCAACGAAGGTTTTTCAGAGCGCGAGATCAACCGCGTGACCAGAAAATTCGGAAATCTGGCGCACGTTTTCAGCGTTTACGAATATTCGACCGAAGACAAGAAATTACAAGGGCGCGGCGTCAACAGCATCGAGCTTTTCTGGGACGGAAAACGCTGGTGGATTTCCGCCGTCAGTTGGGATGAAGAGCGCCCGAACAATCCGATTCCGAAGGAGTTTTTGCCAAAAAATAAAAAATAGGGCGACAAAAATGAGAATTGGATTATTAGACGAGAGGCTTCCTTTTCGCGGTAAAGGAAAACCGCTGAGATTCATTTTTAGCAATAATCCTTTGACGGCGCAACCGCAAATTTTGAGAACGTAACGGACGATTAAATTCAAGGAATAAAATTATGAAGACAATTAAAACCATTATCATCTTTGCATTTTTGGCAATTCTTTCAATTAACGCGGCAAATGGACAAGACAACGACATTGCCGAAGGCTTTCAAAAAACTGCCGATGAATTTAAGAGTAAATCAGACCCTGATAACGCAATAGTTTATTACGAAAAAGCGGCGATAGAATTCAATAAAAACGGAAATACGGAAAAGACAATTGACTCATACAATCAAATAGGCGCTCTTTTAAATCGGCAGGATAAATACGACAAAGCAAAAACTTATTTAGAAAAGGCTCTGGCGATAGGGCTTTCTTCAAATGATACGAATAGTTTAGCAATAGCTGCGACGTATATTAATTTAGGAGTTACTTACGGCGCTGAAAATCAGTTTGAACAATCCTTGATTTATCATAACAAAGCCCTCTCAATTCGACTTTTGAAACTGGGAAAGTTAAGCGCCGATGTGGCGACCAGCTATGGAAACATCGGAAACGTCTATTTACGCAAAAAAGATTATGAACAGGCTGTTGAAGCTCACCTGACTGCAAAAAAAATCAGGGAAAAAGTATTCGGAAAAAATAGTGTTGAAATAGTTGAATCTTATAGAAGTTTGGGGAACACATACCGAGAGAAAAAGGATTATAAGAAGTCATTAAACTACTACGAAAAAGCATTGAGAAATAAAATCAGACAGCTTGGAGAAGGTCATAAAGATTTGGTCAGATATTACAAAAATATCAGTGAGCTGCATAATTTAACGGGCAATAAATTGAAATCCGATGAATACCGAATGAAAGCGGAAGAAATTGAAAAACAATCAAATTAACAAGAACATACCTAATGGCGGCATCTGCAAACAAGATGTTTGCCAAAAGGTAAAAGGTA
>DATHTS010000307.1:0-2853 GCA_035462935.1 Pyrinomonadaceae bacterium | reverse complement strand
GCGTCAGCGGCGTAGCGGCGTTTAGTTAAACGCGCTTTTAATTAAACTTTAGTTTTCGCGCGCACGCGCTCATTGCAACCGGGACGGCTCAAACTCCAGTCAGTATCCTTTTCGCGCCGGAATAAATATTAAACCGATTGTCGCGCACAAATCCGCAGAGTGTCATCCCGAACTCGCGGGCGGCGGCAACCGCCAGAGAAGAAGGCGCGCCGACCGCCGCCATTATGGGAATCCGCGCCATCAGAGCCTTTTGCGCGAGTTCAAAGCTCGCCCGCCCGCTGAGCATCAAAATTTTATCTTCGAGCGGCAATTTCCCGTCCAAAAACTGCCTGCCGATGAGTTTATCAACCGCGTTGTGCCGCCCGACATCTTCGCGCAAACAGACGAGCTCGCCTTCCGCGTCAAAAAGCGCGGCGGCGTGAAGCCCGCCCGTTGCGGCAAAAACCGTCTGCGATTGAAATAGCTTTTCGGGAAGAGAATGAATTACATCGGTCGAAATTTGCGGGAAATCCTTTCGTTCGATTTCCCTAACTTCCGCCGCCAGAATTTCCAGCGAAGCTTTGCCGCACACGCCGCAGCTCGAAGTCGTATAAAAATTTCGCTCCAGCTTTTTCAAATCAACCCGCGCGTCTTTTCCGAGATTGACGCGAACAGTGTTGCTCGGCAGGTTCGTCCGCTTGTTCGCGCCGCAGTTTATCACGCTCGCCACATCTTCGGGCGCGGAAATTATGCCTTCGGTGAACAGAAAACCGACGGCGAGTTCCTCATCATTTCCCGGCGTCCGCATCGTAACGGAAACGCTTTGATGCCGCGCCCTGCCATTCTCGAAAATTCCCAGACGAATTTCCAGAGGCTCTTCGACGGCGAGAAAATCACGGCACTCCGCCAGCACGCTCTTTTCCACCACGCGCTGTATTTGAAATTCCAAATTTTCTCTGGCTGCAACCGGCATTTTTGTCTTTTTCAATGATTGCCGATTGAATGTTCAGATGCAAACAAATTTCTGCGGTTTCAGAGAATAAACGCCTTTCTATTTTATAAGAATGAAACCACGAAATAAAACGAAAAGATACGAAATTTACTGAATCAGCTTCGTGTTGTTTAGTGTTATTTCATGGTTTCATTCTTTACTGTGAAAATGAATTAAATCTCTTTTTTCGCCTGTTTGCTCCAATATCTCAGTTCGCGGTGGCGGTAATCGGGCGAGTTTCGCGCTGATTCGATTGCCTGCTCGAACATCTCCCGCGCTCTGTCCGGCTCATTCTGCGCTTTCAGGACTTTGCCGAGATAATATAAGCCTTCCGAATCAACCGGGCGGCGTTCGACGAATTTTTCCAATGCTTCGCGGGCTTCCGTGAGCATTCCGGCTTCCATATAGGTAGCGCCGATTTCGCGCCAGATTTCGCTGAGGGCGTGTTTGTCGTTTTGCTCGACGACCGTCGAGAAATGATTTAAGGCTTCCTGCAAATTGCCTTTGGCGCGGGCGATTTTGCCGAGCTCGTAGTTGGCGTCAATTTCTTCCTTGTCAATTTCGACAGCTTTTTTCAGGTGTTCAAGAGCTTTTGCTTCCTGTTTTCTCTGGAGATAAATCAAAGCGAGCTGAACGTGCGCGTCAGCGTCTCGCGGGTTGACGGTGGCGTTGTGCAGAAAGCGTTTGAAGCTTTGGCGCTGGCGAAATGCGTTGCCGAAGCCGCGAGCCTCGCCGCTCAGATAGCCGCCGAGATATATAAAAGCGAAAAACAGCAGAAACGGCGAGAAAAGCCACGGCGAAACGTATCGGAAAACATACATTCCGAGGCTGAAAGCGAGCCAGGCGACGCAGACAACCAGAATTGCCGTTGCGTAGCTCGCTCCGAAAACCGTCCGCAAAGCGAAAATCATAAAAACCCCGAACAGAAGACCGCTCGCAAACCACATCGCTAAAAATATTTGCGGCGAAACTTCAGCCGAATAAAGCAAAATCCCCGCCGCCGCAAACGGCAGATGCGCCGCCGCCCAAGCCATCAGCGAGCAGGTCGCCAACGCGCCGTAATCGCGGCGCAAAACCACGCCGAAACTCCCGCCGCCGCCGAAAACGCACATCAAAAGAATTGCAATCGGAACATAAAAACAAGAAAGCGACAGCAAAGGCTGGAAGAATCCGCTCGGCTCAAACGAGAAGAAGCGAAAGAAATTATCGCCGATTAATGGAATCTTTTCACGGTTATTCATCGCCGTTTGATACGCATTTTGGGCATCTCTGTAGGCAGTTTCAAATTCCGGCGAGTCTTCGCTGATGTATGTAAATTCGGGATTATAAAATTCGTAAAGATGCGGAATTGTATAAGCTGAGTGCAGTTTTGTGTTAATCGTTGCGAAAAAAGCGATTGAGACAAGCAAAACCAGAACGGCTGCGAAAAGCCAACTGCCTTTGTCAATGATTTCGCTCATCGTCCACGCGGGGCGAAAATATAGTTGAAAGAGAAGTTTAATGTTTTCCATAAATTTGCGGGCAGGTTAGGGAATCCGAAGAAATCTACCGTTTTCCAGCGTAAGGCTTTAATGAAAAAGCTGTCAAGATTTTTTTCTTGTCGAATTTCAGTTAAAATCAAATTGTTATGCAAATCAGTAGTTAAAGCGGTGAAATTCTTTGCGCTCTTTGCGGAAAACTTGGCGTTCTTTGCGTTAAATCTTTTCTTCTAACCGCAAAGAACGCTGAGAAAAAGCCTGCGTTTTTCGATATTAAATCCAACTGCTGATTCGCATTATTATTCAAAATATCATCAAAGGAATTTATATAAAAATGTCAGAAGCAGCAAAACAGGATATTAAAACACGCATTGAAACGGATTCGATGGGCGAAATCGAAGTCCC